>CAUSMY010000165.1:0-3615 GCA_963533015.1 uncultured Veillonella sp. | reverse complement strand
TAGGGATTGCTATCATTGAATACTTCCGTAAAAAGGGAGCATTAATGATGGTCAGTACCCACTATAATGAGCTGAAAACCTATGCGTACCAAACGGAAGGTGTCGAAAATGGTCATGTAGAGTTTGATGAAAGAACCTTACGCCCAACCTACCGTTTACATATTGGCGTAGCAGGTAGTTCTCATGCTCTTAGCATTGCAGCACGCTTAGGATTACCACAAGAAGTGGTAGACCTAGCTCGCAAGCAGTGGGAGCTGAACGGACGTAGTGCTATGGAAGATATGCTTCGTGACTTAAACCAAGAGCTGAGAAAAACGCAAGAGCGAGAACGAGCTTTGAAAAAAGAACAAGAAGAAGTTCGCCGTATGCGTACCCAAGTGATGCGAGATAAAAAAGCATTACAAGATAAGAAAAAAGTTATCTTAGAAAAAGCACGCGAAGAAGCGCAAAATATGAAACGAACTGTTCGTATTGAAAGTGAACAAATCATTAAAGAGTTAAAAGGTTCTTTCAATGAAACGGATAAGCAAAAGCGTCAAGATGCTATTTCTAAAGCTAGAAAAGGCGTATCCAATGTAGCTGTTCCTACAGGTGTGATGGAAAAGCGAGACCATTTAGATGTATCTAAGGTAAAAGTGGGTGATGTTGTGTTCCTAGATAACCTACAATCCTTAGGCACAATATTGGCTATCCAAGGGAAACGAATTCAAGTTGACATGAATGGATTAACGGTGACTGTGAAAGAAAAGGATCTATTAGCGGCCACTCGTGAGGAAGCTAGTGCTTTATTGCGTAAAGAAAATCCTGCACCTATGTCCAATCGTCAGCGGAAACGATCAGGGATGGCTGTAGTTCGCCAACAACAGGCGTCAACGGAGTTAAACATCATTGGTAAAACGGTAGATGAAGCTGTTGTAGAAGTAGGTCGATTTATTGATCAAGCTATTTTGGCAGGGTTGAACTCTGTTCGTATTATACATGGTAAAGGAACTGGTGCCTTACGTGCTGGAGTACATGAATATTTAAGGACTTTGCCTGGGATTGGTAATTACGATGTGGCAAGTTTAGATGAAGGTGGTGCCGGTGCGACTACAATAGTGCTGAAATAACGAATCTTATGTTAGGTTTGTTTTGATGACGTTCATGTTTTTCTAAGTTGTAGTGATATACTAGGGATATAATTCGATTTGTACAAAAATATGCAAATAGAGTATAATTAAGGAAGTTCTATAGGAAATAATGAGCTTTAGAGAGGTGACATATGAGTCCTAGTTCATCAACGTCTGTTTCTCCTCGGAGACGGATTGTGAAAAAGAAACCGGTAAAGAAAAAATCATCATGGAAACGATCCTTTTGGATGTTCTTTATCTTGTTTATATTAATTGTGGCAGGCGCAGGTTGTGGCTTTTTAGGAGCCACTATGTCTTCGTTGCCAGATGTGAGTAATGTAAAACCAGCAGCTTCATCTCAAATCTATGATGCTGATGGTGAATTAATTACGACGGTTCATTCCACGGAAAATCGATTGCCAGTGAAATTGGCAGATATGCCAAAGAACCTTCAAAATGCATTTATTGCGACAGAGGATAATCGCTTTTATAGTCACCATGGTATTGACCCAATTGGTATCATGCGTGCTTTGTGGGTAAATCTTGCTCATGATGGTGTAGCTGAAGGCGGTTCTACCATCACGCAACAGTTAGCTCGTAATGCTTTCTTAACGCAAGATCGTACATTCAAGCGTAAAGTGATGGAAGCACTGCTAGCATTACGGATCGAACAAAAATATACGAAACAAGAAATTTTAGAAATGTATATGAACCAAATTTATTTTGGTCAAGGTGCATATGGTGTACAAACTGCATCACACGTATACTTTGGTAAAGATGTACAGGATCTTTCATTAGCACAAATGGCGGTATTAGCAGGATTACCACAAAGTCCAAACTATTACTCTCCGTTTAGCAATTTACAAGCTGCAAAAGATAGACAGGCTGTTGTGTTGGGACAGATGGTAAAATATGATTACTTATCTCCTGCACAAGCCGAAGAAGCAAAACAAGCAGATTTACAGTTGGCAGAAAAACCAGAAACTACATCTGAACATGGTGGTTTAGGGTATTTCATCGATTATGTGATCAATGAAGTATCTGAACGATATGGAGCTGATGCCATCTATAAAGAAGGTATGAAAATCTATACGACTATCGATAGAAAAGCACAAAGTGCGGCAGAGAAAGCTATGCAAAACTTGCCTGATTACTATACTGATGAAAATGGATTACATCAGCCTCAAGGTGCATTGATTTCTATTAACCCTCATACTGGTCATATTGTGGCCATGGTTGGTGGTCGAGGTGGAGATTCTTTTAACCGTGCCACTATGGCAGTACGTCTACCAGAGTCATCCTTTAAACCGTTTGTATATTTGGCAGCTTTAAAACATGGCGACAATCCAGGTACTGTGTATGTGGATAAACCGTCGGAGTTCCATGGTTGGAAACCGCAAAACTTTTCTCGTAAGCACTACGGTGCCATGACAATGCGTAATGCTGTGGCTCATTCCAACAACGTAGTAGCTGTTTTGGCAGCTGATAAAGTGGGTATGTCCAATGTGCTAGATTTAGCAGAACAAATGGGTATTTCTACCATCCAGGAAGGCGATCGAGATAATTTAGCGGTTGCATTAGGTGGTATGACACATGGAGTCAAACCAATTGATTTAGCTGTTGCTTATGGTGTATTTGCAAATAATGGTGTGAAAGTTAAACCTGTATCCATTACAAAAATCATCGACCGTAACGGCGCCATCGTAGAAGAAGGATCTCCAGAAGAAACTCGTGTTGTAGATGCTAAATATGCCTATATAATGACGAATATGTTGGAATCTGTTATTAAATATGGTACAGGTGGTAATGCTTATTTTGGCCGTCCTGCAGCGGGTAAAACGGGAACTACAGACGAAGAAAAAGACGCTTGGTTTGCTGGATATACGCCTGATTTAGTCACAGTTGTTTGGATGGGCGACGATAGTGGTTCTGAGACATTACATGGTATCACAGGGAGTCAAACGCCAGCGATTATTTGGAGACAATATATGCAAGCAGCCTTGGCTGATACACCTGCATCAAACTTTACCGTGCCAGATGGGGTAGGACCAGAGGCCTATGCGGGTAATACAAACCCAGCTACAGATAAGAAAAAAGATGACAAAGATAAAAAAGATAAAGATAAGAAAGATGGAGATGGAGATTTAGATAACGATGATGGTACAACATCAAATGATGAAAGCCCTTCTAAATCAAAAAGTAATAAAGGGAAAGACCCCGTTATTACTCCTAAATCCTCTAAAAGTTCACAGTAATATAGGAGATACTTATGATTAGTGCAACAGAGCAGTTTCGCCTCATCTCTCATGGGGTAGCTGATCTTTTACCGGAAGATGAATTTAAAAAGAAATTAGAAAAATCCGTGGCTACTAATACGCCATTGATTGTCAAATTGGGCTTGGATCCAACAGCTCCAGATATCCATTTAGGTCATACTGTAGTATTACGTAAGTTGAAACTATTCCAAGATTTTGGACATAGAGTCATCATCCTTATTGGTGACTTT
>CAUSMY010000164.1:0-3621 GCA_963533015.1 uncultured Veillonella sp. | reverse complement strand
GAAGAGCACGACACATTCCTCCACAAACTGATCCTACGGTAGGTTTGCTCCGGAATATGTCGTGCTCTTCTTGCATGTATGGTGATTCGGTCAGTGAGACATACCACAAGGCTACTACACCTAACGACACTCCTCAATGAAAGGGAAGAAGGTATGTGTTCGATAGTGTTTCATTCAAGCGATAGGAAAAATGACAATGTTGTGCTACATATTGCTGTAGTTCTTTGCCGTAATAAAGCGATTCCTGCACCTTCAATTGAATAAAAGTGAATAGGAAATAACACTGTAAAACAATTTATATTCAATCTGTGTAAAACGGGGGGGGGGTAAGGCTTCTATTTATCAAAAATGTAGGCTTTATGCGTTGTATAAAGTCTAGCAAATTGGTATAATATGTAGTAAATGTGTATACATAAAGATATGTACATATCGATTTGATTTAATCAATTTGAAAATAGTACTCGTTTTGTATGTTTATTTTAAAATTCAAAATAACATAGAATAAAGATGATTCACGAAGTGTGATGAATGTACAAGTGCTCGTACAAATTGCGTAGTATGACTGTGCAATGATTTAGATGGTTAGTGCACCATGAATCATATGCATATGATTTCAGATATATGTAATCGTGAAGGTATATATCCATATCTATGTGTATACATATTGTAATTATAGTTACACCATATATAACAGAGGTACTAAGGAGTACGCTGTAATGATAGAGTAGGATTGTGGTGAATGGTTTGCTTGTGAAAGCAGAAAGGATAAGGTTTATGGGAAAAAGCTTTGAATTTAAAGAGTGTGAGCGTTTTCTGAAGCGTGTGTTAAAAGACAAAGGCCTTTTTAGTAAAGGGACGGTTATTGCCTTCCTTATTACAGGGGGTATTGGATTTGTCGGTGAACAAGCGCAAGCTTGGGTTAATACAAATCCAGATTCAGGCGCCACCGCAGATTGGGATAATTTTGGGAGTTCATGGGTATATTTATCGGATGGTAAAAAAGTAAGACGCCAAGATTATCTAAATAGTGTGATACTGGCAGCAGTACAAAATAAAGGTGTAAAGAGTGAAACTAACTATGAAGCAACGAGCTCGGTTATTATTGGTACAGATTCGTATGCTCATGGTACCACTGGGAGTGCAGATTATAAACCAAGCGGGTATAATCCTAATAAGTTTACAGTAATTGGTAATAATGCTCACGTTGCGGGGGGACAAGGAACGGTCGTTGGCAGCAATACCTTTGCCTTTGACCAAGGGACCGCCATTGGTAATGACGTATATGCCTTAGGTGCCTCATCGGTTGCTATTGGTAATGATGATATTACGACTAAATATAAGGATAGTTTAAGTCCAGATACTATAAAATCACTGTATGGCTCTAATGAAGGTACTGGTACTGGTTTATTTAAAAAGGTTAAATTCATTAAAAGTAATGGAAGTGAAGACAGTCATGGAGAACAATCCCTTACATCTTGGAATGACTTTTATAGAAGTTATCTAGCATCCGATGCTAACCGTCAATATAGTCCTACATTGTCAGCGGGGATTGGCTCTATTGCTATTGGATCTCGATCGGTAGCGGCGAAAGACGGTTCTACAGCGATTGGTACCTTGTCCTATGCCTTGGGAGAAGGTTCCACAGCCATGGGTCTTCGTGCCTATACGGCGACGGATGCCACTGGATCTGTTGCCATTGGTGAGGAAAGCCGTTCCTTTGCGGCGCAATCTTTGGCAGTGGGTAACAAAAATGAATCCAGTGCTATAGGTGCTATGTCCTATGGTTACAATGCAAAAGCAATAGGTAAAGGCTCCTTGGCATTTGGTTACAATACCTATGCGAATGCTACAATCAATAATAATATAGCAGCTAGTGGTGGCAATGCTGTGACTAACCCACTGCGAGCTTCCGTGCGTGCGCAACTAGAAACGTATACAGAAGACCAATTGACAGCTCTTGGTGAGTATCAAGCTAAGGTACAAGAGTACTATGAGAAAGTCGCAGATACTAGCAGTACTGCGGCTCAAGTGGCAGCCGCTAAAACTGCGATGAATACTGCAAAGGCCAAGGTAGCAAAATTTAAAGTGTCAGATAGTAAAGACTTGGAACTTGTGAAAGGCGGAGATGCAGCTAATACTGCGATTGGTAAAGTGGTAGACGGAGTGAGAAAGTATACAAACGATAACAAACCGCTTACGATTGATCAAAATAAAGACGTCTATTTAACGATTGCAAATGCTGGCACCAACACTACAACAAATGTTACGAAATCAAAAAGTTCAGGGGACAATGCGATTGCTATTGGTTACTATACAGCGGCATCAGGGAATGCTTCTATTGCCGTAGGATCTAGTTCTGTCGTAGATGCTACCAGTGGTATTGGTATCGGCTCCTTATCCTATGTAGGTGATAAGGCGGTCAACTCCATTGCTCTCGGTGTAGGGGCGCAGGTGCGTAAGGAAAACTCCTTATCCTTAGGTACGCAAGCAGCTGTATATGGTTCAGGTGCTGTTGGTATTGGTTCCGGCGTACGTTTGTTAGGTGATGACAGCGTGGGCATCGGATATGGTACGATTGTACGATCTCGTTGGTCTGTAGGTCTTGGTCGTAAGTCATCGATTGGCTATGGGTCTATGAATGCGACGGCACTGGGCACGGATACCAAGATTGGTGAGAATGCAGGTAACTCTGTAGCACTTGGTAATTCAGCGGAAATTAGTGACGAAGCGTTAAACTCTATGGCATTAGGTTTCAACTCTAGTGTTGGTAGTAAGGCTGTCAATAGTATTGCTATCGGTACAAATGCAACAATTGACGATACCATTGCCAGTGCGGTGGCATTAGGGGAAGGCTCGAGGGTAACTAAGAACTATTCCACAGCGATTGGTCGTTTAGCAGAGGCAGATGCAGCAAACTCTGTAGCATTAGGGTATCGGTCTACAACATTCTACTATGGTAACCCTAATACACGGGAAGCAAGCACGAGTACTGCTACATCTGCTACTAATAAACCTGGGCTAGAGATTGACCCGTATTTACCAGAAAGTGCCAGTGAAGGTATTAAAAAGAAATTAAAAGCTGTGAATCTGGGTGCTGCAGGTTATATTTCTGTAGGTGGTTGGGATGCCAGCGTAGATGAAAATGGTAAGGCTCTTAATAATAACGCACAGTTACGAGGTCTTCGTCGTATTGTCAACGTAGCACCAGGTGCGTTAGATACTGATGCGGTAACAGTAGCCCAACTACGTGAATGGACGGATAAGTCTGCCCATTTCTTGTCCCTAGCTGGCGCGGAGAATACGAGTGCTGCAGATTTGAAAAAAGAAATAGCACCAGATGGATCTACAGAGGTTTCTTCTAACTTTGATAATGATGGTGCTAGTGGTGAATATGCGTTGGCACTAGGTGTGTACGCAAGGGGGGCAGGTGCTGGATCTATCTCTATTGGTCGGTCCAGCTTTGGTCAAGGGACTAATTCCACAACCTTAGGCTCTTATGGTTGGGGTCGTGGGACAGAGGCGACATCCATCGGGTATCGAGCTTATAGCTATGGGGAACAATCTGTTGCCTTAGGGACTCGTACTGTAACGGATTCGGATTATGGTGTGGCTATCGGTAAT
>CAUSMY010000163.1:0-3634 GCA_963533015.1 uncultured Veillonella sp. | reverse complement strand
GGATGATATGAATGCACCTGTGAATGCGGCTCGTTTAGCAAGTGTAGATGAATCTATTTCGCTGGCAAAAGATTTGGTAAACAATTTCTACTTACCAGATTTACTAGCTATAGGTCATTTATATGTGAAAGCTGGCATGGTAGATGGCGGCGGATTGGCAAAAAAGCGTGTCTTAGCATACGGTGGCTATCCAGATGATGCATATACAGGTATAAAAGATGGAGACTTCTTTAAAAAGTCTCTTGTTCGTGCTAATGGGGTAGTAGAAAACTTTGAACTTGGTTGGGAAAAAGCAACATTTACAGCTTTAGAAGGTGAAGACTTGATGAATCCAGACTTCTTGTCTGAAGAAATCAATCACTCTTGGTTTGAATATCCAAATGGTGAAACATCCTTGCATCCAATAGAAGGGGTAACGACACCAGCTTTCACAGGGCCTAAAACGGGAACAAATAAAAAATGGGAATTCTTGGATGAAGAGAAAAAATATTCTTGGATTAAATCCCCTACATTCAAAGGAAAAGCCTGCGAAGTGGGCCCATTGGCAAAATATATCGTTGTCTATGTAAAAGTAAAACAAGGCATCATCAAAGACCCAACTTGGGCTGAGAAAATGATGGTAGACCAAATCGATGCAGTATCTAAAGTACTAGGTGTACCAGCTCATGTGTGGATGTGTTCCACAGTGGGACGTACGGCAGCACGTGGTTTAGATGCACAAGTAGCAGCGAATTTGAGTCAACATTTCTACAATCGCTTAATTGAAAATATCAAAACTGGTGATACTGTTGTGGCGGATACACGTAAATTCGATCCTAATTCTTGGCCAAAAGAGGCAAAAGGTGTAGGTTTATTAGATGCACCACGTGGTGGTTTAGGTCATTGGTGCGTCATCAAGGATGGTCGAGTAGATAACTATCAATGTATCGTACCAACAACTTGGAATGCGTGTCCTAAAACGATTGCTGGTGAACATGGTGCATATGAAGCAAATATGATGGATACAAAAGTTAAAATTGCAGATAAACCATTGGAAATTTTAAAAGGGATTCATTCCTTTGACCCTTGCTTGGCATGTGCGACGCACTTGTACAATAAAAAGGGTGAAAAAATAGTGTCTGTCAATACAGATGCCCTATGTAAATAGGGAGGAGGCGCATCTATGTTACCATTAAATAAAAAGCCTTATCGTGTATTTAGTTTATGGCTCCGCGTTTTCCATTGGACGATGGTTCTCTGTGTAACGGCTCTATTCTGGACTGGCTTATACATTGGGAATCCAGGTTTCCAAGCTACACCAGGTAGTGTGGAACCAACTATCGCAGTAGGTGGTTGGTTCTCTATGGAGATGATTCGTAAAATTCACTTTATCGCAGCATTTATCTTAATTGCTGCACTTATATTCCGTATTTATGGTGGAATTCGATATCGTGGCGATAGATTGTTTCCTAGATTTCATAAAAAGTCGTATTGGATTGGTCTGTGGGACACAATTAAGCACTATCTAATGCTACCACAGCAACGAGAGCATCGTTTCTTGCGTAATTCTATGGCTCGTACTAGTTATTTTGGGGTATATGTGATGTTATTCCTAGAAATTTGTACAGGTCTTGCTATGTTTGCACAAGTGTATCCTAATACGTGGATTGCACAAATTTTTAATCCTGTAAATTTATTATTTACAGAGTATGAAGTGCATATGCTTCATCACTACATTGCTTGGGGATTCTTATTATTTACAATTATACATGTGTATATGGCATTCCGCGAAGATGTTATGGAAGAATCTGGAGAAGTATCTAGTATGGTTTCAGGTATGAAATTTTACCCAGAAGATCCAGAAGATATAGAGGACTTATATGGACAAAATAAAAAGTAATTCCATCGTACTATTAGGGGTAGGCAATATTTTGCTTACTGATGAGGGATTCGGTGTCCATGTGGTGAACCAATTACGGGAGGATTATGTATTTAATCCTCCTATTACTATTCTAGATGGAGGCACCATGGGCATGGAATTGCTTACGTATATGCGGGGTATGACAAAATTGTTATTAGTAGATGCTATCAATGGCGGTGATGCGCCAGGCACAGTATATGAGTTTCCTCATGAGGAAATGAACACCTATTTTACAGAGGCTATTTCTGTGCATGAGGTAGGAATGCAAGATATTTTGCGAATCCGAGCCTTACAAGAAGATCCATTAGAAGATGCTGTTGTCATCGGTGTGGAGCCAGAAAGTTTAGAGCTAGGCCTTACATTGAGTGATGCTACACAGGCTGCTGTAGAAGATGTGAAAGCCCGTGTACTATCTGTTTTATCGAATTGGAATGTGACAGCTAGCCCTGTGAGCGAAAAAGGAGAATAGGCTGATACATACTATGAAACAATAATGATTTGTATTTCAAGAATTAAAAAATGCTTTACAGCAGTTGCGTAAAACTGGTGAAACCTATACGATTTATGTGGAAAACACAGGACTGACTATGGAAGAACAAGTAGAAGTGTTAGAAACATTAGGTCGTGGTGATGTAACGATACATCTAAAAGATACCGATCAACCTGTAGAGTGGTATGAGTCTACCATTCGTGGTGTATGGATTGGGACATTTCGTAATGGTCGAGATGAAGCAATTTTATATACCATTGAAGTATGCCGCTACCCAGATCTAGCAGGAGCCTATGACGAGGATATCATGGGAGGAGAAGCAGATTTACAAGAATGGATTGAAGCAGCTGACCTATAGTGAGGCATGTTGTCTATAAAAAATGTTACATATTACGATGAAAACAGCTGTTTTATGTATATCAATAAATCATAGATAGACATAATTATTGATTAAAACATGTAAAATATGATTAAATACACTCTCTCATCATTCGTTAATGAGAGAGTTTTTCATTTTTATAAGTGCACATATTGTAGAGGAAAATAGTAGGTTTTTGGAGAAATTATAGAATAGATAATTTTGAATATAAGTTGTATTTAAAGGGTTTGTGAAGGGTGGATATATGTCCATAAATAGAAGATCATAATATCTTTAATAAAAGACTACATAAATGTTAAATTTATTACATAACCTTAAATGATAATAAATACTATCATAATAAACAGTTATAGAACATATTCTTAGGGAATTGAAAAAGGTAGGGCATGGTGATACAATAATACACAAGAGAAAGGTCTCTGTTTTAAGTTGAGGAGGGATTACTTTGCGTAACATTCACGTTGAGAAAGTAACAGAAAAGGTAGCAGAATTATGTATGAATGCAGCATATCATCTTCCAAAAGATATGTATAATGCATTGAAAAAAGGCTATGACACAGAAAAATCTCCAGTAGGTAAAGGTGTATTGGATCAAATCATTAAAAATGCGGAAATCGCTGATGCTGAAGATCGTCCAATCTGTCAAGATACTGGCCTTACTATCGTATTCTTAGAAGTTGGTCAAGATGTACACTTCGAAGGTGGCGTTCTTGAAGAGGCTGTTCAAGCTGGTGTAGCAAAAGGTTATGTTGATGGATATCTTCGTAAATCCGTAGTAGCTGAACCTTTGTTCAACCGTGTAAATACTAAAAATAATACTCCAGCAGTTATTTACACTAAAATTGTTCCAGGCGACAAAGTTGAC
>CAUSMY010000162.1:0-3649 GCA_963533015.1 uncultured Veillonella sp. | reverse complement strand
GCTACAATCGTATCTAATATCATACAGGTATCTCTATTTCTATCCTAATATTCTTAATTAACCTTATCTTAATTCTACAGATAATATATATGTACACCAATGCTATCGGCAGTATTCATATATCTTAATGCTATAAGTTACCATTTCATACATATAAAGCCTAACATATAGCATCCATTAATAATACCTCTAACCACATATACACATATAATGACAGCTATCTACTATCAAGCATTCTGCGAGGCTTTCACAAATACGCCTAGCTGTTTAGCACCAGCACCAGAGAATAATAACTCTCTTACTAGGTTGAAAGCTTCTTCTAGCGTTACTGCTCCATCTTGTGCGAGATAATAGGCCATGCCCGCATTGAGTATCACTGCTGTAGCACGTCCACTCTTATCTTTACCTTCTAGTAAAGTACGAGTAATAATCGCATTTTCTTGTGCATCGCCACCGACTAACTCCTCAGGTACTGCATAGTCAAGCCCATAGTCCTTAGGATCTAGTTCATAGGTCTTGAACGTACCATGATTGATTTCGCACACTGTCGTAATACCTGTAGCTGTGATCTCGTCTAACCCATCACTACCATACACCACGGCACCACGATATACACCTAAGTTAGATAAGACCTGTGCCAATGGTTCCACTAAGGACCGATCGTACACACCCATAAGCTCTACCGTCGCTCCAGCAGGATTTGCCAAGGGACCTAAGATATTAAACACCGTTCTGACCCCCATCGCTTTTCGCACAGGACCCGCATATTTCATCGCTTCATGGTACACAGGGGCAAACATAAAGCAAATATTTGCTTCCTCTAAGACCTTTTTATTTTGCTCTCCATTTAGTTCTAGTTTCACTCCAAGTGCTTCTAGTACGTCGGCAGCACCACACTTACTAGATATACTCCGGTTACCATGCTTAGCAATCGGAATCCCTGCCGCAGCTAATAAGATGGCCGATGTAGTAGAAATGTTGAAAGTACTACTACCATCTCCGCCAGTGCCTACAATTTCTACCACCGTATTGTCATGTGGTACAGAACCTGCTTTTTCTCGCATTACTTCAGCAAAGGCTGTAATCTCTGTCACGCTAGGCCCTTTTGCTTGTAAGCCTCCTAAGAATGCTGCCATAGGCACTTCTTGTACCTCTCCGCTCATAATTGCATTCATTATTCCTTTTGCCAAATCGTACGGCATATCTTGACCCTCTGTGACGAGGCGTATTGCTTGTTGTATCATCTGTGTGTCCTCCTAGTATAGATACACACCTGGTCTATTTATTACCTAACAATATCTCACTATTAGTAAGGTTTTAATCGTATTAGACACAGGTAAATGTATCGTTCCATCTTCTATTTCTTATCCTATCTTTTACTTAATTCCATAGTGCTCTAAGAAATTCTTAACCATTTGCGTTCCTTGCGGTGTCAAAATAGACTCTGGATGGAATTGTACTCCGTAAATCGGATGTATTCTATGTTCCATGGCCATGATTTCTCCATCTGCAGTACGAGCTGTTACCACCAGCTCATCTCCTAAGGTATCCTCTAAGACTGCTAAGGAATGATACCTAGCCACAGGAAATTTTTGAGCAATATCTTTCCATAGTATGGATGGGTAACATTGGGTTGCCACGCTTTGTTTGCCATGCATGACTTCTTTCGCATACCCTACAGTAGCTCCGAACACTTCACCCATGGCCTGATGGCCCAAGCAAATGCCCAAGATAGGAAACTCACCTTGGCATGTTTCCAGTAATTCTTCGTACACTCCTGCATCCTTTGGACGTCCTGTTCCTGGTGAAAGGATGACACAGTCTGGCGCAAGCTTTTTAATCTCTTCCACAGTCATTTCATCACTGCGGATGACTTTGATATCTTTCACTAAAGAACCGATTAATTGATAAATGTTAAAAGAAAAACTATCGTAATGATCGATGAGTAATACCATGTTACACCTCCTGCGCCAATGTGATGGCTGTTACCATAGATTGTGCTTTGTGAATTGTTTCATTGTATTCATTTACTGGCACACTATCTCGCACAATGCCGCCACCAGACCGAACAAAGACAAGTCCTTCTTTTGCCATGGCCATGCGAATGCCAATACATACATCCATATTGCCGGAGAAATCTAAGTATCCTACAGCACCACCGTAGACACCACGAGGGCTTTTCTCTAATTCTTGTAAAATCTGAATGGCACGAATTTTAGGAGCTCCCGATAAAGTACCTGCCGGTAAGGTAGCACCGATAGCATCTAAGGCATCAAACTCTTCTCGTAAGGTCCCTTTCACAGTGCTTGTTAAATGGATAACGTGAGAAAACCGTTGTAATTGATGTAACGCTTCTACTTGAACGGAACCAAACTCACAAACTTTGCCAATGTCGTTACGTCCTAAATCGACGAGCATATTATGTTCTGCTAATTCTTTTTCATCTTTGCTTAACTTAGCCTCTTGTGCTCTGTCTTCCTCTTCATTCTTGCCGCGTGGTAAAGTGCCAGCTATAGGGAAAGTATAAACATTTCTATCTTGCAATTTCACCAATGTTTCTGGAGAAGCCCCCGTTAATTCCACAGATTTACCACTCATGTAGAACATATACGGAGATGGATTCATCGTTCTTAGTACACGGTAGGCATTGAGTAAACTTCCCTTGAACTTCGCCTCTCTACGGTTCGATACGACCGCTTGGAAGATATCTCCTTCCGTAATATAATGTTGTGTTTTTCGTACTACTTCTTGGTATTCTTCAGAAGTAAACTCAGAAGTAAATTCACTTTCTAATATTCCACGTTCGATATGAGCTTCTTCGCCTTCTTTCACCAAATCTGCTAAGGCTTGCAATTCCAATTGGGTACGCTCATAGTTGCGCTCTATATCATCCGTGCGAACATGACCGATGATATAGATTTTATTTTTGTAATGGTCAAAAGCAATGACCTTATCAAAGAGCATAAGGTCCACATCGTTAACCATGCTCGTATCTGTATCACTGATGTGTTGATCCAAAGTAGATTCTAAGTATCGAATGTATTCATAGGCAAAGTATCCTACAAATCCACCTGTGAAAGTGGGCAATTCTTCCACCCTAGGGCTTTTGTATTGACCCAATATATTTCGAATCTCTTCTGCTGGATTATGACATGTAAAAGTACGTGTCATATCTCCTTTGATCGTCATAGTATGGTTTTTGCATGTGACTTCTAACAATGGATCATATCCTAGGAAGGAATATCGCCCCCAGTGATGGGTGTTATCCGCACTTTCTAGTAAAAACGTATGGGCGCTCACCTTTTTTAACGCTTTCAACACGGAAATAGGTGTACGAATATCCGATAATAATTCTACATAGACCGGTACGATATCAAATCCCTGTCCTAATTGTTTTACCGTTTCTATTGATGGTTTCATAATTCCTCCTGCAACAAAAAAACTCGCCCTAGACGTAACTGTCAAGGACGAGTTCATATGCTAAATAGCCGCACCTATGTGCAGAAAGATTCATATAAATCGCGGTACCACCTTGTTTGAATGCATGCATTCCCCTTTGCAGGATACTATCATATCCCTCACGATTAACGCTCATGACACGTTATGCTATACTAAGACGCATTGTCCGTTCCCCATACCCTCGCTGGTC
>CAUSMY010000161.1:0-3685 GCA_963533015.1 uncultured Veillonella sp. | reverse complement strand
CAGAGGAGCAAATCGACGATGAAGTCCGCACATCTCTTACCTGAACGAAGAGAAGATAAAATAAAGGTAATGGTACTTACTGTTTACAGTATTGAAACCATTTTATTTTAGGAGGAGCACTTCGACGTGCTTGTTTATTTGTAACAGCACCTACCATTTACGGTATGTACCACAGAGTGTGAGACAGCAGAGGTGCATACCGATGATGAGGTCCGCATATCTCAAGTACCTGAACGAAGTGAAGGTAAAACAAAGGCGATAAGCAACAGTACCTACCGTTTACGGTATTGAAACAGTAAAATACTTCCCGTATTCGGATGGATGCCAATCATGTTGCAACAACATCTACCGCCTGCGGTATTGAAACTTCACTGGATAGTGATGAAAGAAATTAAATCTAACACTAGTTGCAACAATACCTACCGCCTGCGGTATTGAAACCGAAGTGCAGAGATGAAAGCCAATTTAGTTGCGATAGTGGTTGCAACAACACCTACCGCTTGCGGTATTGAAACAACTATTAAATGCCGTATGCACGCACCATCATACGACGGGTTGCAACAACACCTACCGCTTGCGGTATTGAAACTATTAATCTGCTGTAACCATTCTATAGCCGACTTCATTCTTACGTTGCAATAATACCTACCGCTTGCGGTATGCGGCGCAGAGTGTGAGGCAGCAGAGGAGCGAAGTGACGATGAGGTCCACATATTGCTTAACTGAACGAAGAGAAGGTAAAACAAAGGTGATAAAGTAACAGTACTTACCGCTTGCGGTATTGAAACAATAGAGGCGTATATTCGTTTTCTTCTTGTTGATTTTTAAATGTTGCAACAACACCTACCGTTTACGGTATTGAAACCCATCAAGTATGTTATTATCAGAAGGATCGATGCAATTGTAATAGTACCTACCGTTTACGGTATGCGCCGCAGAGTGTGAGACAGCAGAGGAGCAAAATAACGATGAAGTTCGCACACTGCTTAGCTGAACGAAGAGAAGGTAAAACAAAGGTGATCAAGCAACAACACCTACCGCTTGTGGTATTGAAACGTGTTAATTTGAAGGCCATCACCGAAGATTCCTTTTTCAGTTGCAACAGTGCTTACCGTTTACGGTATTGAAACCTATGCCTCGGACGCTAAGGTTTGTAGTACCCACTTTAGTTGCAACAGTACCTACCGTTTACGGTATTGAAACATCCATAACAACTTCATACTAGTTGCAATGGATTTCTTGTTGCAACAGCACTTACCGTTTACGGTATGCGCCGAAGGGTGCGAGACAGCAGAGGAGCAAAGCGACGATGAGGTCCGCATACCTCAAGTACCTGAACGAAGAGAAGGTAAAACAAAGGCGATAAGCAATAGTACCTACCGCTTGCGGTATGCGCCGCAGAGTGTGAGGCAGCAGAGGAGGAAGTGACGATGAGGTCCACACATTGCTTACCTGAACGAAGAGAAGGTAAAACAAAGGCAATAAGCAATAGCACCTACCGCTTGCGGTATTGAAACCGTGTTCCAACTATTTCCAGCACTAGGGAAGATTTATTTAGTTGCAACAACACCTATCGCTTACGGTATGCGTCGCAGAGTGTGAGACAGCAGAGGAGAAAAATGACGATGAAGTTCGCCCACTGCTTACCTGAGCGAAGCGAAGGTAAAACAAAGGTGATAAGACAACAGTACTTATCGTTTACGGTATTGAAACATTGGCAAGTAATTATAAACTTTCTTACCATTAGCATCTGATTGCAATAGTACCTACCGTTTACGGTATTGAAACGCTGTTATTATTGGTAATCACTTTTTTATTATCTTTATTAGTTGCAATATACTGACTGCTTTTGCTTATTTGGGTATTAGGAGACCTTCATAATGGCTATAACAGAATTTTAAATTTCTGATCATAAGATAAGATAACTTAACAGAAAAATCCAATTTGAATTTGGTGGTATTTTGACACTTATTCAAAATGGAATTTGTTTTGTTAGTTATATTACTGTTGCGCCGAAAGGCGCTTTTTTAATTCCTAGTTTTTCTGATTATCCTACTTTCACTATGCTTCGTATAATGAATGCAACAAAACAAATCATAGTGTGGGGAGGTGTTAGTCTTGATGAGTATTGAAATGTTGATTTGTTGGGCTGTTTTAATCGTAATCGCTAAATCATTGAGCAAGAAAAAGTGAGGTACCGACGTTGCTGCAAGACGATAAATAGTATGTTAGCACCACAAAGGGGTGGTTTGTATGCAATATCTAATTTCTTATGACCTTTCGAATACAAAAATCCGGAATAAGGTAGTTAAGTATTTAGAATCATTTTGTTACCGTGTGCAGCATAGCGTGTTTCTCTGTCTTCATGCTCATGTACGGGTGGAGACGATTATCAAGAATTTAGAGTTTCTTACAAGAAATGATGAGACAAAGCGCTTGTTAATTGTTTCCATATCGGATACGGCCAAGACCCCCATATGGTGCAACAATGAGAACGTTCCATTGTGTGAGGAACAGATTATTATGATTTAACAGTGATTATGTAATTTGTTTAGGAGGTGTTGGTATGATTGAGACTGTATATGTTATGACGCCAGGTATATCCATAAAGCAAGATGGAGGGCTATTAGTATTAGAACAAAATCATGAGGTTCTGCGTCAGTTACCCATGGCGAACGTAAATAATCTCGTAGTTGGGAGAACGGTACAAATTTCTACACAAGTTATGTTCTCTTTAGTTGAGCAAGGTTCTCTCATTCAGTTTGTGAATCATAAATACGAGGTCATGGGGATTCTTGGTGATGAACATACATCGCTTAAGAAATTATTGTGGCAAGTGAATCATTTCACAAACCCTGATTTTGCCCTTATGGCATCGCGGTATATTGTATTTCGCAAGGTGAAAGCCCAATTAACCATCCTTGATCAGTACAATAAGACGCGACATATTCCTAACTATGAGGCGATTCGCCATACTATGCAGGCCTTAGTGAAGCGTGTAGATAGGACCAAGACAGTAGAGGCCTTGAGAGGCATAGAAGGCCTTGCTTCTCGAACTTATTTTTCCGTATGGCCATTTATATTGTCTAAAACTTGGACCTTTCCAGGACGTAAACGTCATCCTAGTACAGATCCTGTAAATGCTTTACTCAGTTATGGCTATTCATTTCTGGAACGAGAGGTGCGTGCCTACCTAGTATCTACTGGTCTTGATGTGCGTATTGGTGTGTTACATAGTACGAACGATAGAAAGGCTAGTTTTGTGTATGATGTGATGGATCTATTACGACAAGAGATTATCGATAGATTTATCTTAAAGGTTTTCAATCGACAAATGATTAATAGAGATGATTTTGATATATCTGAACGAGGCTGTTTCTTGGCTCGTGATTCTAATAAGGGCTGGGTTAAAACATATGAATATTATATGACACATACTGCAACGCGGTTAGCAGGAGTTACACCACGTCAATGGATTCAACAAGAAATACAGTATTTTATATCTTTTTTAAAGAATATTGGTCATGCTCCCGCAGAAGAATTAGAAGTAAAGAAGTTTGTATAACTTTTTAAATTATCTAAAGAATTATAGTATATATTGAATAATCATAAAACTTTCATAAAATGCATGATTATAAGTGCTTTTTTTCTTCGGATGTTGTCATGCATTTTAAATATATGCAAC
>CAUSMY010000160.1:0-3700 GCA_963533015.1 uncultured Veillonella sp. | reverse complement strand
AAAGTCTAAAGAAACCATAATAAATCACCTATATGGTTATATTTCGACGCATACAAAATATACAATTTCACCTAATACAAGCATAAAAAAGCACTACTTTTTGATAAGTAGTGCTCTTTCAGGATCTAATAACCAATTACTTTAGAATATACAAAATCACCTATACCTAATGATTGTATATATGACTAAAATCAGTTACGAAATTATGACAATATTGTTTGCTTACTAGCGTATTTAATCTTTACTACTATGACTTCAACTTACTAACAATAGCTTCCAGCTGTGCTTTCACATCCTCTAACGTTTGATTGGCTTCATCTAATTCAGCCTTTTGTCTAGCTTCAGGTTGATAGGGTAAACAAGATTGCAATAACTCCATAATATCCTCTTCTTGTGTAGAGATGATTTCCTTCCAATCATGTAACTTTGTTTTACGCCCCAACTCTTTTGCTTGCTTGCGATATTCTGATGGTGTGGTATGAAAATGTTTTTTAAAAGCCACATTAAACGCCTTAATATCTGCAAAGCCACAATTGATGGCAATATGAGCTACACTATCTGTAGAGTTAGCCAAACTTACGGTAGCCTCCCGTAGTCTCAAACGCAATACATATTCTAAAAAGGAAACACCTAATTGGCGTTTAAAGAACTGTGACGTATAGTTCACATTATAACCACCAATTTTAGCAATATCTTCCAATTCAATTTTTCGCTGATAATTTTCGTCAATATAAGCAATCATCTTATCAAAGGCAGCTTCCTTCATATCGGAAGGTTTCGTATTTGAAGGAATAGACTTAACCGCCTCAATCTCGCTATATACATCACTAGCTAAGCCTAAGTAATGATGCTCTAACCACAACTGATTAGCCGGACTTTTACCGTCCACCATTAACAGCATCATCATCGATGCATGGTGTCTCACTGATGTAAAAAACGGATTATAACGATTTGTTTCATCAGATCGAACCATAAATTGATACATACTAAAATTAGGATCAAATTGTTGGAAGAAGTTCTTCCCTACATGAATAACGAGGGCCGTTGTATCTTGTTCTAAAGCTAATGTAGCGTGTCCTACTTGAGGAGAAATAATAATTGTATCGAGTGGCTCCATCGTTAAAACCTCACTATTACAGCTCATCTCAATACGACCCTTTAATAAGATAAGGATTTCCGTTTCTCCATGCCAATTGTAATGATACGTACTAACCTTGTATATATGGCTACTAAAATCTATGTGATTATGTTTATAGGTATAGTGAAAGTAATCCATAACAATTACATGCTCCCTAGTAAAATTAAAAATGCACCCCTTATCAATTCAATGGATGCATTCATTATGATATATATATTTAACAGCGGTCAACAGTAATCTTATATTCTCTGTTATTAAAGTTATAGTTTTATGTTTCTATTCTTTAAATTACATAACCGCTGTAATAGCTGCTGCTAAACCAAAGAAGATGCCTGGTGCATTAGCTAATGCTACTGGAATATCTCGATGTTCTTTAAACAAACCATAGGCTACCCATAATGTACAGTTGATCGCAGCTACGAGTGGTTGAATCCAATCACCAGTGCCAGGATGCGCTAGATTATGCATGATTTGTGGGAAGTAAGATACATACATAGCTACAGCTGTAACTGTTGCAACTTTACCTACGTTTTCCATAAATTTTACTTGATTCATTATATCCTCCAAAATGATTAATTTACGATTGTTTGTAATATCTGATGAAGTATATTCTACTCATTTTAAGGAATCTAACTATCCAAATTAAAAGGTAGTTTTTCTAGTAAAACTTACATAAAACGATAATTTTCTTTTGATTTATTATATTTTGATCTCCCGACAATCTATAAATCCGCCCCCATAAAAGACATCAAAAAAGCACTACTTATCAACAGTAGTGCTTTTCAGGTAACTATTTGATGATTTTTTATATAGAAAATCACCCAATTCTAACGTTTATATATGTATCAAAAATATTTGCTAATATTTTGCTAACGCGCTCCAGGCTATGAAGATATATATTCTATCAAAATATAAGGAATTAATTATAAATCCTTTACTACATCGGCTAACTTCTCTTTCAAATATTCTAACTTTTTGCTCATGAATTCTAACTCAGCCTTCGCTCGTGAATCATCTTCATAGGATAAGAATGAGTGAAGTAGTTTTAGAACATCTTGATTTTCTACAGAAATAATTTCCTTCCAGTCTTGCAATGTCGTTTTACGCCCAATATTCTTTACTTGTTTGCGATACTCTGTTGGTGTTATGCGGAAATGCTTTTTAAAAGCCACATTAAAGGCTTTCACATCGGCAAAGCCACAATCACTGGCAATTCTTGCGACAGCCTCATCGGTGTTAATTAAACAAAGAGTAGCCTCTCGAAGTCTCAAACGCAAAACATATTCAACAAAAGAAATGCCCATTTGCTTTTTAAAGAACTGAGATGTATAGGCAACATTATAACCCCCAATTTTTGCAATATCTTCTAGCTCTATTTTCTGCTCATAATGCTCATCAATATAGGCAATCATTTTATCGAACGTTGCTGGTTTCATATCACCAGGTCTAGCATTTTCATGAATCTTTTTAATGGGATCAAACTCTCTAAATACATCCCCAGCCAACGCTAAATAATGATGCTCTATCCACATTCGATGTACCGGACTTTCACCTTTAGTCATCAATAACATCGTCATAGCTGCATGATGCCGTAAGGTTGTAAAGAATTGATTTTGACGAGTACTATTATCTGAACGCAATACAAATTGATAGGCGCCAAAATCTGGATCATACTGTTGGTAAAATTCATTTCCTACATGAAGAACAAAGACAATGACATCCTCCTCCAGAGCTAATGTAGCATGTCCCACTTGAGGAGAGATAATGACCACATCAAGTGGTTCCATCGTAAATGTCTCACCATTACAACTCATTTCCATTTGGCCTTTTAATAAAATAAGAATCTCCGTCTCATCATGCCAGTTGTAATGGTATGTACCAACTCTATATATGGTGCTACTAAACTCTATGTAATTATGTTTATATGAATAGTCGAAGTAATCCATTACACTTTTACTCCCTAAGGTAATTTCGCTCTTAACTCCAGTTCTTGTGCTTTACCTACATTGAACAAATCAGTTTCATCCTGTGTCCAAGTACCAAATAACACGTTCTCTACAATGGTGCCAACTGGCTTGGTACATTGTTTGGAATTATACACTTGTACTAAATTCCGTTTATATACTTGAATACTTTCAAATAATCCACTTTGTTCCAATTCATTACTATTAGATATCAAAGATTTCACAATTCCATCGTGATGCTCTTTAGGTGTAGCTCTGGCTTGTAAGGGATTCACTACTAGCATTTCTAAATAACGTAATTGTGTTGTCAAATAAGACAGCTCTGGCTTAGTAGCAATCAAACAAAAGTCAACGGTATAGCCTTTAGATTTTAATAATGTAGCTGTATTAATTGGTACTGCGGCTGAACGCAATGTGCCTTCAATAATTAAATTGTATTTTAAAGAGCTTAATTTTTCAATTACAGCCTCTACCATCTTACCAGCAAACATTTTTGTGTACTCTACACTATCAACACCATATTTTTCTTGAAGTGCTCTAAAATGTGGGTGCTGCGCACGATAAGTGTCGCCATCTATAACAATATAGTCGCCCTTCG
>CAUSMY010000159.1:0-3722 GCA_963533015.1 uncultured Veillonella sp. | reverse complement strand
GAAAACCCATCTAATGAATACACAAAACAACTAAAAGATGCGGTACCAACATTGGGAGGAGGTCGTTACATTGACTAAATACGCTGTAGAAATTAAAAATGTATACAAACGATTCCCTCTTCCGACTGGCGGAGAGCTAGAAGCATGTAAAGATATCAATATTACCCTTGAAAAAGGGCAGTCTCTTGGTATTGTAGGTGAATCTGGTTCTGGTAAAACAACTCTAGTTCGTATGATTATGAAGATGTTACCTATTACAGAAGGTGAAATCTACGTTGATGGTGTTGAAATTCAACACATGAATACAGAACAAACTAGAGAATATCGTCAAAAAATTCAAATGGTATTCCAAGATCCATCGGCAGCTTTTAATCCGCGTATGAAGGTTAAGGATATTATTCTTGAACCACTATATAATTTTGGGCTTCTTGAAAAGGGAAAAGAAGAACAAATCGCTGGGGATTACCTTGAAATGGTAGATTTACCGCGTGAGTTTATGCATCGATTCCCACATGAAATGTCTGGTGGTCAACGTCAACGTGTAGCCATTGCTCGTGCTATCGTATTAGAACCTGAAATCCTAGTATTAGATGAAGCAACAAGTGCTCTTGACGTATCCGTACAGGATTCCATAGCGGACCTATTGGCTCGCTTACAAAAAAAGAAAAATTTAACATACCTATTTATTGCTCATGATATTGCGTTCATTCGTACAATGTGCCACAAAGTGGTTGTTATGTACAAAGGTGCTATCGTTGAAGAATTAGATGCATTCCATTTAGCTGATGCGAAGCATCCTTATACAAAGGTTCTATTGAGTTCTATCTTTGAAATTGGTCAAGATCATAAACCACTTTCATTAGAAGAAGCTACATTAGAAGCATAATAGTATATGCATGAGGCTCGCTTTAAAATGAATTAAAGTGTATAGGTTAAGTAAAAATAGCAGTTAGTTGATGGGCTAACTGCTATTTTTTCATAATATACAGGTATGAAAATTATTTTAGTTGGGCCGTTGTAAGATATGGTGTGGGTGAAACACTTATCAAGTACGATGATCAAATGAAAGCAACCCCGTGGCTTGCATCTTCTTGGAAACAAAGTGATGATAAGTTAAGCTGGACCTTCAAAATTAATGACAAAGTAAAATTCTCAAATGGTAATCCTTTGACGGCAGAAGCTGTAAAATCTTCATTAGAAAGAACCTTTGCCAAGAATAATCGTGCAAAAACTTTCTTTAACTATACAGAAATCACCGCAAATGGTCAGGAGCTTACCATTAAGACAGACAAGCCATATTATAACTTGCCAAGTTTACTAGGGGACCCATTATTCCTTATTGTTGATGTGACGAGCGAAGCAAATGGTCGCAATTTTGCTAAAGAAGGACCCATTGGTACTGGTCCGTATGTAGTTGAGTCTTTCACAAAAGAACGTGCAGAACTCAAAAGAAATGATAATTACTGGGATGGCAAGGTAGGTTTTAGTAGGGTTGAAATTCCATCCATTAATGATGCGAATACACGGGCTATGGCGTTGCAATCCGGTGATGTGGATATGGCGATTGGCATCGGACCTGGTGAATATGGGATTTTCCAAAATGATAAGAATTTCACTATCTATGAAGTGGCATCCTTGCGTGATGTATTTGTTCGGATGAGTCAAAAAGGCAAGCTGAGCAATCCAAATCTTCGTGCTGCACTTTTCCTTGGATATCCTAAAATTAATATCGTAGGCAATAAACACATCGATGGTATTAAGATGACACCATCCGAATACTATATGATTACGAAAGATTTAAAACGAAAATAATCGCATCTGTAACAAATTATTCAGCCCAGTTATAATTATATAAATAGTTCTCATTTGCTTGACTAAATACTATAGTTTATAGTGTTTTTATATTGATATAATAATTCATTTATATCGACAATTATTGAAAAAGTTAAACGTATAGTAGGAGGTTAACATGGGGCTTAAAAAGTATTCATTGTTTGGTGCTTTCATATTATTAGTGGGAGCTTTAATCTTTTCAGGATGTGGAAAAGATACAAATAAAGATACATTAAAAGTAGGTGCTATGTCCTATGCAGAGACTTTAGAGCCTACGGAGAATTACTTTAGTTGGGGGATTGTTCGTTATGGAATTGGAGAAAATCTCGTTAAATTTGATGATTCTATGAAACCACAACCATGGATTGCGTCTTCGTGGTCAGTCGGAGATGATCACAAGACTTGGACTTTTTCTATCAATGATAAGGTAAAATTCTCTAATGGTCGTAAGGTTACGGCACAAGCTGTTAAGGAATCCTTAGAGCGTACATTTGAAAAAAGTAAACGGGCAAAATCCTTTTTTGCCTATGACTCCATGGAAGCAAATGGGCAGACTTTAACCATTCATACCGATAAGGTGTATCCTAATCTACCCGGACTACTAGGGGATCCTTTATTTTTAATTGTAGATGTTCAATCAGAACGAGATGGCCGTGATTTTAGTAAAGAAGGCCCTATTGCTACGGGCCCTTATGTGCCTATATCTTTTACTAAAGAACGCATTGAGTTAGATAAGAACGAAAATTATTGGGATGGTGATGTGGGATTTAAACATGTAGTGGTAGATTCTATTAATGATGTAAATACTCGTGCTATGGCGTTGCAAGCAGGGGATATTGATATGGCTGTTAATATCGCCGCTAGTGAGTATGGATTATTTAAAGATAATAAGGATTATATTATTGAAGAAACCCCATCATTGCGTGTTGTTATGGTTCGAATGAATCATAATGGATATTTGAACGATATTAATGTAAGACGTGCTTTAGTTGCTGGTGCAGATCGTGAAAATTATGCTACAAAACTTTTTAAGGATACCTTTGTAGCGGGACGAACTCCATTGCCACCATCCTTGAATTATGGATATAACGATATCAAAATTCCTGAAACGTATAACCCAGAACGTGCTAAAATGTTGTTGGCACAGTCTGGTTGGGTAGATAGCGATGGAGATGGTTATGTAGATAAGGATGGTAAAAAGCTACGTCTTAATTTTTATACTTATACAGCAAGACCTGAGGTAATCTTATATGCAGAAGCATTACAGGTTGATTACAAAAAAATTGGTGTTGATGTGAATGTAGAAATCGTTGATTCTAGTGTAGTGGATAAGGTGACACGTTCTGGTGATTATGACTTGGCAATAACCAGTGTTTCAACTGCTAGCACTGGTAGTCCTGTATGGTTCTTAAAACAATATTGGGGGACCAACATAGATGGCTCAAATCCGACCAATGTGTCCGGTTTTAGTAATCCTAAATATGATGAATTACTAGCTTTGGCTGAAACTACTGTTGATGATACACAACGATATAATGCCATTGTTGAGGCACAAAAGATTTTGTTAGACGATAGTGCATCCTTGTTCTTAGGTTATCCTAAGATTAATATGATTTGTAAAAGCTATATAAAAGGGCTTAAGATTTCACCTAGTGAATATTACATCATTACGAAAGACTTGAAAAAAGAATAAGGTTTACTATTTGTAATGCAATAAAAGGACTAGTCTTTGGACTAGTCCTTTGTGCTGTGCAAATATTATTTTTTACTATCTACCGCATCAAGATCATTCATATCCACCTCGTTAGCACGGCCAATCATGCGATTATATTTTACATATAATTGCGTATATGCTTCGCCATAGGAGGAGTTGATAATGATGTAATTTC
>CAUSMY010000158.1:0-3744 GCA_963533015.1 uncultured Veillonella sp. | reverse complement strand
TCTGTGAAGGGTCAGTGAACTTATCACCATTCAAGTACAAGCCACGGAACACCTGTAGCTGGTCAGTAGTTGAACCATCGTTAGACAAGTAGTAACGAGCATTACCATATTGAGTCGAAACCTCATCAATCTGTGAGATAACCCCCTGGATATAGTAAGTGTTGGGGTCCTTCTTGTTCAACTTAGCGTAGGCCAATGCACGTGTAATGTCCAAAGGATTAGCTTGTGTGCCATCACCCTTGCCAGGGAGTCCCTTGAATGGGTCAACCTTCTCAACTGCCTTGATGTCGTCTAGAGAACGAATAATGATTTCCCATTGGTTGTTGAATCGCTTGATAATCCCCGTAATGTCAACCTTCCCTGTTGGGACTTTAGCGTTAGCAAAGTCTGCAAAGTTACTGTTATATACGATAACCTTTCTCCCATCTTGTTCATTTAAAGTCCAACTTACACTACCTGCGCCACCGTTTGGATCTGCAAATGTGTCAGTAGCCTTAGAGTTGTTACTACTTTTAAAACTTACATTACGAATAATGCCGAGCTTTCCACCATCTGTGTCAAGATTCCATGTTGTAGGATTCGTACCTGTTGCAAATAATGTTGGTTCTACTATATGCCCTGTAGACAATATCTTATAATGTTGATCCCATGTGGCACGGCTGATACGCCCTATAACATCTGCCCCAGTGGCATTCTTTGACGGCATTCCAATCTGGGCTTGTTTACCATAGTTACCTACGTAAAGATCTTTTAAGCTAACTAATATTTCAGTACCAACAGGTAATGGGCCATAAAGTCCGCCTTGTGCTACACTCACGATGATAGCACCAGTTGCATCCTGCAAAGCTAGCTCTTGATAAATATTACCTTGAGCATCTGAACTTGTCACGATAGCCTTTATTTTCACATCATCAGTTACTTTGGCGAAACTTTGACCATCACGATAGTCGGTAGCAATGTATGTCGCATAGTCATTTTTCAGTTGGGCAATCGTTATAACATTGGTCTCTGTTAACTCATTATTGCCATAAGGAACTGGCGCATTTTCGTCAATGCCAGCGTAACTGTCTCCCATACATGAAGCAAAAAGTACACAGACAGCTGTTATCATTAAATATTTAATTTCCTTCATAATAAATTCTTATTCTTTAGTTTTAGAACTTGTATGCAACATTCAACATACCATTGATACCGTTGACGTAGTATTTCTTAGGGTTACGATAGAAGTCATAGGCACGTGTTGTTGCTGCACCTGTAGTTCTGTTGACGGTATAATTGCTACGACTTTGCTCATATCCTCCACTTACAATCTTCTGATTATTTAGTAAGTTGGTAATCATTAAATTGATAGAAAGGCTACCATGGCGCAAATAAAGGCTCTTGCCAATAGAGGCATCAAGCATGAATCCGCCTTTTCCTTCGCTTTGTGCATATGGAGTATAGTTGCCATCGGCATCCATTCCGCCCAGTGCTGTACCCATTGTACGCAGTGTGTTGCCGTAACGAAGACTTGGTGCGTATGAAAGATATATGCGATCGTAGTAGTTCCCACTAAGATCTACAAACCATCCAGCTTTGTGGAAGCTCAGAATACCACTGTAAACACTCAGAGGAGTACTTGCCTCGTGCATACCTTTATTGTAAACCACATCCTTATTATATGTACTCTTTGTTGAGTTCATATAGATAACATCTGCATTATTTGCATTCTTAGCCTCACTCCAAGTCCCTAAAGCTTTGAAGTTGAGGAAGCTATTGATCTTGAAATCAAGTCCTAACTCTACTCCATAGTAGTTCTTGTTCATGTTTGTCATACTGACATAAGTAAAGGAGTTTGCATCATCGAAGTAGAAGTTCTGCCATTCTGTTACATGTGTCATGTGGTTGTAATAGCCACTTAGGTTAGCATGTAGCCAACTACCAGAGTATTGATAGCTGAGTTCGCTTGAAAATATACGTTCGTTGTGAAGGCTTAGTACAAAGTCATTGTTCATTTCTGGTGAAGCGAAGGCATTGCTTGCGTTTGGTGCGCGATGCTCATACCCTAATCCAATAGAGAGAACATTTCCCCCACCAATTGTCCAGGTTGTACTTGCTTTCAGTCCACCTGATAAGAAATCAGCATGCTTGCTCTTTCCTGCAGAGTTGTCTGCGAACATTCCATTGCGCATGTGCCCAATACGGTATATGTCATCATAGCCTATTTTTCCAGCTACCATGTAGTATATCTTACTAAATGTCTGTGAAAAGTTTGTCCATAGTTGCCCACGACGAACGTTAATATTATAGTCGTAGCCGAACCTATCCCCTTCGTATACAAGATTGCCTAAACCTTTTGTTCCCATAGTATTTAGATCGTATTGTATGCGTGGGTCATTAGCAGCATAGGTTCCAATAGCGTAAGTATTTACATTGTGGAAACTTTTCGCACCTAGTAGGTCTTCCATTGTTTGATAATGATGAGCGAAGTTCTGACCAAGGGTGAGACCAATATTGAAAACCTTATTCTTGCCGATATGATTGGTAAGTGTTGATGATAAGGTTGTTGTTAGATTATCAATATGCTTAGCCTGGAGATAATAGAGCGCATCTTGTCCATTTGCTGCAGCTTGCCGGTTAGCATAATAAAGGCGATCCCACTGAATCTGACGATTCTCCTTGTTGCCCCACCATGCAACAGCTGTCTTCCAATCAGAGTATGCCTGTGATGTGCGATAGCGTGTATCGTTCTCGTTCCATACATCGAAGTAACTACTTGGAAGGTTCTTCCAATAGTCTGGTTGTGGATTATCGCTATTATTATAATTCAGCTTCGTACTCTTGTACATTGAGTATTTAGTGAAGAGACTCGTTGTGAGTTTTATCTTCTTATTGATATCCCAGTCCCATGTTAGTATAGCAGATGGGGCATAATCATTTACCACTCGGCTGTTACGCTTGTGCCCATTTTGGTATCCCCAATAGGGATTGTATTGGTAATTATTGGCGAGCCAATAGACTTCATCTGTACTTGCACCTTGTGAAGCACGTTCTGTAGGGTTACCCCATGTTGATAAAGCTAATGAATGCCCATTATTCCATTTCTTTTGAACACCAAAGTAGTAAGATAATGAATTGTAAAAAGTACCTTCAACATAACCGCGGTTAGCCCAGCGATAAGCTACACTAGCAGCAATAGCCCATCCTTTGGCATTAAATCCTGTAGCATAGTTGTACATACCGCGAAGCGTGTAATTACGGTTAGCAGCAGAAAGAGTGATACGGTGCCCAGCAGCCATTGATCCTGCACGGAAATCATAGTTGTTGCTCCCAGCTAATCCTGTCATAGAGAAATTATTATTCTCAAAAGGCAAAGAAAAATCTACATTACGTGTTTGTTGGTTGATACCACCCACCATAGAGTAGCGGAACTGACCACTTTCCATGTCATTCATCGCTGCTCCATTGATGTAAATATCATTGTACTTCTGGTTTAGTGCACGATAGCGGAAGCGCATTGGAGAATACAAGAATCCTACTTGTGAAGCATAGACGTTACTATTAGAGTTAAGAATCGTGACATTATCATTCATATCATTGTCTTCACCCAGCTGCGCTTCAGTGAAGGTGAATGCCGATTCATCCATAGTGTTGGCAGTCTGTTCTTGCTGGCTCATCTTTGTATTTGTGTTCTGTGCAAATAGCATTGATGAACTGCATAGCGCCAAGACGGCAAGTGTCAGCTTTTTCTGCATAATTAGTTAT
>CAUSMY010000157.1:0-3778 GCA_963533015.1 uncultured Veillonella sp. | reverse complement strand
ACCGTTATTATGGTTACCCATGATGTAACGGAAGCAATGGAAGTGGCAGATACGATTTTATGTGTGGATGGACATGCATGTTACTATGGACCTTGCGAAGGCTTTATGGATAGTCATCAAGGATCTCGTTTGGCATGGCATGTAGGAGGCTAATATGGACATTTTATCCTATACATTTATGCAACGAGCATTCTTAGCAGGGGTGATCGTAGCCCTTATGTGCCCATTGATCGGCATGTTCATCGTCATTAAACGACAATCCATGCTCGGTGATGGATTAGGGCATATTGCATTTGCTGGTGTGACAGGGGCATCCTTGTTGAAAGTATATCCACCGCTAGGAGCCATCGTATTGACAGTGACCTCTGCGTTGGGGATAGAATTAGTGCGCCGTTACCAAAAACAATATGCAGATATGATTATGGCCTTATTCTTTTATGGTGGTTTATCCTTAGCCATCGTATTTTCTACGATGGTTAAGATGCCTAGCACAGGATTATTGAATTTCTTGTTTGGCAGTATCTTGACGGTGACCATGACAGATATTTATAGTATCGGTGCCGTGGCTATCTTGGTGGGGATTATTATGAAATTTGTCTATCATTCCTTAATGCTCACCTCTTTTGATGAAGAAATTGCTCGTACCGTAGGTATCAATGTGAATCGTGTAAACATGATTTTTGCTGTATTAACTGCATTAGTTGTTGTGATGGGGATGACCGTAGTAGGGATTCTGTTGATCAGTGCCCTTATGATTGTGCCCGTCGCTTCTGCTCATTTATGGAAACGAGGATTTAAAGCGACATGGGGCATTGCGACTGTATATTCTATACTATCTGTCATTGGTGGACTATGCAGTGCCTTCTGGTTGGACTTTGCACCAGGGGGGACCATTGTACTCACAGCTATTGGACTCTATGTAATGACATTTTTAGTTAATTTGGTGAAGTGTAGATAGAATTATATATAAATTTCGCATAAGCAGCCGTATTGGCTGCTTATGTGCTATACTGATTATACTGAAATGTTTCGTAAGGAGTATAAGAATGAAAACATCGGAAGAAATAAAACGTATATTATGGGAAGGCGCTAATGAATTACGTGGGTCAATGGATGCCAGTAAATATAAGGACTATATGTTGGGGCTAATGTTCTATAAATTTCTAAGTGACAGAACATTAGATTATTTTAGAAAATTTGCAGAATTAGGTGAAGTACCACAAGAAAAGGTAGTAGAAGAATATACAGCCTGTTTTGAAAATAATGAATATAAAGATATATTTATAGAAAATATCAAAACTACCTTAGGGTATGTCATTCAGCCAAACTGTTTGTACCAAAGATGGCTACAAAAAATTGAAGATAATACTTTTGAAGTAGATGATGTAAGTACTAGTTTAAGTGAATTTGAAAGACTAATTGTAGGTACAAAAGATGTAAATGACTTTAAAGGGTTATTTTCATCATCGATTATTGACGTAACTAATACAGCATTAGGCGAGGATTTAAATAAACGAAGCAAAAATATTAAAAGTTTAATCTCTTTATTTTCCGATTTAGATATGATTAGCCTACAAAATGGAGACGTATTAGGGGATACCTATGAATACTTAATAGGTATGTTTGCCTCAGATGCAGGAAAAAAAGCTGGCGAGTTCTATACGCCTCGACAAGTTAGTGAAGTCATGGCACAAATTGTGGCAAAGTCTACAGAGTTTCATAAATCTAATCCATCTATTTATGACCCTACCGTAGGGTCGGCTTCGTTGTTGTTGACGGTACGCAAACATTTGGATGGTGATGTGCAAGATGATTTACACTATTACGGACAAGAATTCAATACTGAGACATACAACTTAACACGTATGAACTTGCTCTTACATGGTATTCGCCCAGAAAAAATGACAATCAAAAATGGCAACACCTTAGCACAAGATTGGCCAGAAGATCCTGAAAGACCTAATGAGGGCGTTCAATTCGATATTGTGGTTATGAATCCACCATATTCTGATAAAAAGTGGAACTCTAGAGAAGATATTCCTTTGAAAGTCAATGACCCTAGATTTGCTGATTTTGGTGTGTTGCCACCTAGCTCAAAAGGTGACTTTGCGTACTTAATGCATGGGCTATACCATTTAGGACAAAACGGTACGATGGCAATTGTTCTTCCTCATGGAGTGTTGTTTAGAGGTGGCACAGAAGCAGAAATCCGTAAACGATTAGTAGATAAAAATCAAATTGACGCTATCATTGGGTTACCGTCAAACTTATTTACAAATACAGGGATTCCAGTATGTATTATTATATTAAAGAAAAATCGTGTGCTGGGGGATCCAATACAAATCATCGATTCATCTAGGAACTTTGTGAAAGTAGGAAAGAATAATGTGTTGCAAGAAAAAGACATTGCAAAAATTGTTGATACCTACATGTATAAAGCTGAGCTAGTAGGATATAGTCATGTAACTACTATAGATGAAGTTAAAAAGAATGAATATAATCTTAATATTCCAAGATATGTGGAAGATGTAAACCAAGATATCCCTCATGATGTAGAAGCTCATGTATATGGTGGGATTCCCTATAAAAATCTTGAAGGATTAACATTGTTAAACCAATTAGCAAAAGATACATTGGAAAGTTCCTATAGAGAGATAAGAGCTGGTTATATTGATTTTACAAAGTCTATAGAAGAGATAAGTAGAGATATTTTTGCAAACAATAACGTGCAAGCCTTATTTGATACTTTGCATGATAACTTACAAGACTACATTCAAAATTGGTGGAAGCAATTATTACATATTAATAGCGATAAAAATTTAATGCATGTGAAAGAAACCATGCTACATGAGTTGAAGGAGTTACTAAAATGCGTTGGTGTTGTAGATCCCTATGAAGGGTATCAGATAATTGCTGAACTATGGAAAACAACATTAATACATGACTTAGAATTTATATTAGAAAAAGGATTCTATGAAGGTGCGAAGTTAACGAAACCTAACATGGTGAAAAAGACGAAGAATAAAAAAACATATATGGTTCAAGAAGGGTGGATAGGAGAAGTGATTCCTAATGAATTACTATCTGAAACATTGTTCCATGCTGAAAGAACGCATGTACAGTCTATTAAGTCCCAGATAGATGCCAACATAGATATAGTCAACGAAACTATAGATAAAGCACTAGAGGAAGGAACCTTTGAGTACGATGTGCTTTATGAATGCCTTGAAAAAGAGGCAACAGGAGAAGCAAAACGGAAGTTTGTAAAGAAAAATATAACAGGTGAGTTAAAAAACTATGAAAAAAATAGTACGGAATATGTGTTGTTAAAGGAAACTGAGGCAATATTAGACCAAAAATCATCTTTAGAGAAAAAATATAAAGAGGCTGAAACAGAACTCAAAATGTTAGTATCTAATAAATTTAGTCAATTAACAAATGCAGAAATTGAACATCTTGTATATTGTAAATGGTTCGATGGTATAGAAGAGGCATTTACTAAGATATTAAAACATTCGATTCAATCTGAAATAGATGTGATAGCTATGTTACGGGAACGCTATGAAGACACATTACAGGATATGGATGAAGAAATTGCTCGTTTAGAAGAAAGTTTAGAAACTTTATTACAAGACCTGGTGGTGATAGAATGAGTGATGAAAAAAAACTACCGAAACGCCGCTTTAAACAGTTTTTAAATACACCAACTTGGGAACAGCGTAAGTTAACTGACATCAGTAAAACATTTATTGGTTTAGTGACGACTATGACTACAAAC
>CAUSMY010000156.1:0-3779 GCA_963533015.1 uncultured Veillonella sp. | reverse complement strand
ATATGGTCGCTAGATTACAAGCAGACCCAGAACGAGTGTACAATCGATTACGCAATGGATATGAAGACCAAGAAATAGCGAAAGAAGAACTCCGTCAAGGTGGTCATAGCCTTACTAAGTATACAGCCCATGATCCGTCCTTGTTTGTAGGGATACCTAACAGCACGTTACAACCGGGAGATTTGCGCAAAGATGGTAGTATCGTCTTAGGCAAAGAGGTCTATGTAACAAGCCAAAAAGTAGATAATACGGGTAGTATACAAGCAAAGGACGCTCTGTCCATTACAGGAAATCACGTCCGAAACCTCAGTGGGTCTATGAATGGCAATCTAGTTTCTATACGCACGGATATGTTAGAAAATACTTCGGGTCGTATACATGGTAAAGATGGTGTTCACATAGAAGGAAAGGAGATCCGTAACGAAACACAAGTAACAACTAACAGTTTATCGGGACATCAACAAGATACAACGCATGGAAATGCTAGTATCACTAGTGACGGTGGTATCCATATCCAAGGAGATACTATACGCTCTGTAGGCGCTATTATACAGGGAAATAGTACGGTCAGCCTAGCAGGAAAAGATATACAAGTCTCTGCCCTTGCTTTACAAAATCGCCATATAGGTAGTGGAGTGACATTAGAGTCTACTAAGTACCTAGGAAGCAACGTACAAGGACATACGGTGCAAGTCCAAGGGGGACAGATCACATTACAAGGCTCCCGGATGATGGGACACACTGTGGACCTTAGCGGGAACTCTCTAAACCTTGAGAGTGTAATACATAAATCTGTATCCGATGTGGCTGTGGGCTCCAGAGGCAGTGACTATTTCAATCGTAAGATGACTATAGAAGAGCAGAATCTAGGATCTACTATTGAAAGTGAGACTGGTGTTAAGGTGCATATGGATAATAATGTATCCATGAAAGGAAGCACCATACATAGTAAAATGGGCCTTGTAGATGTACAAGCAGGTCGAGTATCTATTGTACATGGTACTGAGCGCCATGAAACAGTATCTGAAATCCATCAAAAAGATAGAGGGTTATTGTCATCTACTACACGGGATAGCTATGACCATAAACGTACAGATACGGTAGTAGGTTCTACGATTTCCAGTGGTACTGTTAAGGTAGAGGGTAAGCAGGACGTAGAAGTCCGAGCTAGTCATATAGTAGGTGATGCAGATGTTACAGTTACGAGTGCAGGCAATTTGACCATTACATCAGCACAGGAAGAATCTGGTGCCACTCATCGTGAGGAAGTACGTAAATCGGGTATTTTTGGTAATGGCGGTCTTAGCCTTACCATTGGTACACAAAAACAAACAGATACTTACGAAGCTAAGAGCAGTGTAGCTAAAGGCAGCGTGATTGGAAGTCGTTTTGGTTCTGTCACCTTAGGTGCTATAGGCACGGCACAAGTAGAAGCTAGTGATGTAGCATCTAAAGGGGATATTCAGGTTCAAGGATCTGGTGTGACAATCCGTAATGGTTATACCACATCACATACCGGAGAAACACATAGATTTTCTAAAAGTGGCCTTACCCTCTCTTTGTCGAATCACTTAGTAGATACTACAACCAATGCAGTAGGTACACTCACACGAGCACGCACTGTAAAAGACGAGCGATTGCAAGCTTTATTAGCCTACAAAACCTATGATGATACTAAGACAGCTCTTAACAAGTCTAAACTGAAAGACCAAGCTAAGAGTTTACACCTCAATCTATCTTTAGGCACAGAAAGCAGCGAAGCTTCTACAAACGTAGATACAAAAATAGCAAAAGGATCGACCGTTGTGTCTGATGGACATATTCGTGTTACCACTAAGAAGGATGATCTTCGCATAGAAGGAAGTGATGTACAAGGTAAGGATATTACCTTAGATTCTGCGAACAGTATCTATGTGAAGGGGAAAGAAACGACCTCTAAGATGACCCAGAGTATGAAACAGAAACAAGCATCCCTAGGTGTTTCCTACGATCTCTTACAACATCGATTCTCCGATATATCTGTCAATGCCAGTGGTAGTAAAGGCAGTATAGCAGGCACAGATATAGTCCATGATCCTACGAAGATAACTGCAACGAATACCCTTGGAGTGACTGCAAAACAGGATTTGAATATTAAAGATGGTGTTCTTAAAGGAGAGGCTATCCAAGCAAATATTGGTGGAAATTTAGAAGTTCACTCTGTACAAGACATACATGATTATACAGATCATACTACATCTGGTGGTATGGGACTTAGCCTATCTAAAAAGGGAGCATTTAAATCGTTGCAAAGCTCCTTGCAACGGACTGATATAGATAGCAAATACACCTCTGTAATCCACCAGTCTGGACTCTATGCAGGACATACAGGATTCAACATATCCGTAGGCAATACGACCACATTAGAAGGAGCTCTCTTAGCTAGTCGTACAGATATGAACACACTGAAAACAAAACAGTTAGTTATGAAGGATATGGAGAATAGGGCGAAGTATACTTATGGATCTAAGGGAGTGTCGTATCTATCTGACGTACAATATAGGAAGTCTTTGCAACATATTAGAAATAAAAAGAATGCTATACTTACAGATTCAAATCTTAGCGTTCCAGCTAAGATACACCGTTTACAACAGTTAGATCAAGATAAGGACTATACAAGCCACCTCAAGTATGTCAATAGCTTGCATAATCAAGTAGGGCTATTACCTAATATGTTACCGGGTGAAAGAAAAGAAGCATACAGTGTGACAAAATCTTCCATTGCGCCTGGAACGATTGATGTAGAGAACTCTAAGATGGATGTGAGTCAAATTAATAGAGATATTAATCATAGCCTTCAAGCATTGGATACTATTTTCAATAAGCAAGACGTACAAGAGCGACAAGAACTAACTAAATTATTCAACAAATATGCCAATGAAGCGATTCATCATATCTCTGATATGGCAGGTTGGAAGGAAGGCTCATCAGAAAAAGTGGCATTACATGCCATAGTAGGCAATATAAGTGCTAATATGGTGAATGGTAATACACGTGTGGGAACTGCAGCAGGTGGACTATCTGAACTCCTAGCACCAGTTATACTAGAGGCGTCTCATCATGATCCGGCAAAAGCACAATGGCTGGCGTATGCTTTGGGATATATAACAGATAAGCTTGCTGGAGGAACGGGAGAGCTAGGTGGAAGCATCAGTCACTATGGGATTAAGTGGAATAGTGAAAATAGAATTCAGTATGCATATACTGAATTAGAAAATGCTATTGAACATATAGATGAAGAAGTAGAAGCTGAGTTAGCTTTATCGAGATACAATGATCTAAATCCTATTCGAAAAAATTTGATTAGACTAAAAAATATACCAGCAATATTTACTTCACGAGAATTAGAAAATATTGATGGTGAATATAAGATAGCTGCAAAAATGTTTAACTTAGCACTAAATGATGGGAGTAAGAAATATTTTTCGAAAGAATCTGAAGAAGCAGAATTATTGATAAATAACATTGCTTTTCGCGAGTTTATATTGGAAGCAGGAGCGTCTTTAGATGTTAATACAGGAATAGTTATTAGTGATGGACTAGCATTAACAGACTATGCTAAATTGGCCTTCGGAAAAGTTAAGTTAGCTGTACGTATCTTTAAGAATCCTGATGGCGGAATTGGTGTTGTTGGTTTAGCAAAAGATGCATATAATTTTGAACATCAGGAATATTATGATGAAAATAAATCGTTTGATTCTGACTCTATTTTTTCTACTATAAAACATGGAGCTATTGTT
>CAUSMY010000155.1:0-3788 GCA_963533015.1 uncultured Veillonella sp. | reverse complement strand
TTGCCACATATCGATCAAATAATAATTTTGAATATGCATAGGGATTCAATGCTTGCTCGCATTCAGGATCTTCTCTAAATCCTTTTGTACCATGGCCATAGGTAGATGCAGAGGATGCGTAAATGAATGGTGTTCTTCGTTCTTGACAATAATGAAAGAGATTTTTAGACCCTTCATAGTTGTTTTTCATCATGAAACGACCATCATAGTTCATAGTGTCTGCACAAGCACCTTCATGAAATACCACTTCAATAGGGCCGCAGTCAAAAGTATTTTGTTCTACTGCTGTATCGAAATCTTCATAATCAATATAGTCTGCAAAATCAAGCATTTCGATGTTGCGAATTTTACGACCATCTGTCAAGTCATCTACGATAAGTATATCGTTACGACCTTTGTTATTTAATTCTTTCACAATATTGGAGCCGATAAATCCAGCGCCACCTGTAACTATAATCATAGTGTTCCTTCCTCTACTGATCCTTGAATTTTTTCAATGATGCTCGTTGTAGAATATCCATCTTGAAATGGTAAAATTTGAACCTCTTCTACAAACTCTTTTCCAATCACATCTTCTGGCTTATAATCGCCACCTTTAACCAAAATATTTGGTCGCAACTGTGAAAGTACTTCTGCTGGTGTATCTTCTTGAAATAATACAACCCCATCTACAAACCCTAATGAACTCATTAATAAAGCTCTATCTACTTCATGGTTAATAGGACGACTTTTACCTTTTAAACGCCGCACGGAAGCATCCGAATTAAGGGCCACTATTAAATGGTCTCCTAAATTAGCCGCTTCTTTTAAGTACGTCAAATGTCCACGATGTAAAATATCGAAACATCCATTAGTAAATACAACGACTTCTCCTCGATTCTGCCAAGTACGGATTTTTTTTGCCAAAGCCTCTACAGAATACAGCATTTCTTTTTCTTCTTTTTTTGCTTTGATCTTAGATAGTAAGTCTAATAACTCTTGACGATGAATTGGATAGGTTCCTACCTTAGATACTACAATTCCCGCGGCTGCATTAGCTGCTACTAGAGCGGCTCGTACAGAAAGTCCTGCTATCAAGGTAGTTAACATCATAGCTACCACCGTATCACCAGCACCGCTTACATCAAATACATCCTGTTTCTTTGTTTCTGCATTGTGCCATATATTACCATCTTTACGAACGAACGTAACACCTTTGGCTGATCGTGTGATAACGATGAATTCTAAATCCATTTGACTTAAGATTTGATGCGCTGCTTGTACAACAGCTTCATCTGTATTTTCCACTTCATAGCCAACAGCCACACTTAATTCTTTCACATTGGGGGTAATACAAGTGCCCCCATTATATTTTGACCAATCAGATCCTTTAGGATCCACAATCGTCATAATGCCATGTTTTTTAGTACGTTCAAATACTTTTGCTAATAAGGACGGTTGGCAAACACCTTTACCATAATCCGAAATTACGAGCCCTTGTAATTTCTTTTCGATTAATACATCTAGCCAATGTAAGATATGCTCTTCACTTTCTTCTGTAAGAGGTTTCGTTACTTCGTAATCTAGACGAACAATCTGCTGCTGTCCTCCTAGAATACGTGTTTTTGTTGTTGTGGGAATACCATCCTCTACAAATACGCCATGACTATGGATTCGATTATCCTGTAATTGTTGGCGTACAATCATGCCATGTGCATCGTTACCAACACGGGCTGCCATGTGTACTTCACAATCTAAACGAGCTAGATTATTCGCTACATTCGCAGCTCCACCTAGCACCTCTGTTTCTCGCTCTACCACATTCACTGGTACTGGAGATTCTGGCGATATACGTGTCACATTGCCAAAAATATAGCGATCCAACATGCAATCTCCAATGACCCCTACTCGCAATGAGGGTAGTTCTTTCGTTAAAAAGGATTGTAATGTGCGATTACGCATACTCTTCTTCCACCAATTCACATAAAATATGACCTGCTAAAATATGCATTTCTTGAATGCGCGCTGTCACCTTAGATGGTACAGCAAACGTTAAGTCACAAAGTTCTGCTAGTTTCCCACCGCTTTCACCAGTGAACGCAAAGGTATGCATACCCACATTGCGTGCGGCTTCTACAGCTTTCACTACATTTTTACTATTACCAGATGTTGAAATGCCGATTAGAATATCTCCAGAACGGCCTAACCCTTCTACTTGACGAGAAAATATTTCCTCAAATCCATAGTCATTACCCACTGCTGTTAGGATGGATGTATCCGTGGTCAATGCAATGGCAGCCAAAGAACGTCGCTCCTTTTGAAAGCGGCCAATTAACTCCGCTGCTATGTGCTGTGAATCCGCTGCAGAGCCTCCATTTCCACAAAATAATATTTTATTTCCTGTTGCCAATGCTACTTTGCATCGTTCAGCCATTTCTTCTATAACATTCATGACCTCAAATGTAGCACTTAAGGTATCTACATGGTCAGAAATACTAGCACCAATAATCGGATGTAACTCACTCATGCTTTAAATCCTTTCCATGATTATCCAATAATTCATGTAGTTCTTGTAAAAAACTTTCTACATTATTAAATTGACGATACACAGAAGCAAATCGAACATACGCAACTTGATCTACGTCTTTCAACAAAGATAATACAATTTCACCAATGCGCTCAGTACTAATTTCTTGTTCTACTTCCATGCGAATTTGTTTTTCTGTTTCATTAACAATCGCTTCCAATTGATCTGTAGACACACCACGTTTACTACAAGATCTCCAAAGTCCATTCATCAATTTAGACCGATCAAATAATTCTTTTTTCTGATCCCGTTTAACAACCATGATGGGTAGATCTTCGATGACTTCATAGGTAGTAAAACGTTTTCCACAATTCATACATTCTCTACGACGACGTATATTATTATCATCTGTAGATCGAGAATCTGTTACTTTAATTTCATCATGATGACAATATGGACATTTCATAGGCAATCCTCCTATTTTCTTCGCAAGAATGTATCTACTTGACGACGAATTTCCTCTATAAAAGTATCTAACATCTCATAGCGCTTGCGATACATATTGCGCTTATGTGTCTTAGCTGTTTCATACGTTTTTCGTTCTTCTTCAACAGGAATCACAAAAAATCTAGCATCCTCGCCCCATACATGACCACCTAGTTCTTGCCAAAACTCATCAAAATTCACTAATTTATGACGATGAAAGCGCAACGCATGCGAGTTAGAAAAGAATCCTTCATCAGACACCGCATATATATGTTGAATCCCCATATTGGTTGCTAGCTGACGTAGCAAGAAAAAGATAAAATTCTTAGGTCGATATCCATGCATTTTTTTTGTTAACTGTTTGGCCCTACTTAGTCCATCTTTATATCCTTGAATCGTACCTACCCAAATACATGGGTTTCCCTGTGTATCTTTACCAAATCTAAAATTAATGTGGTATAAGCCTTGTTCTTCATATCGCAACACTAATGTCAGGAGCCCTTCTTTTCTTTGCCCCGGAATAAAACAAAGTTTTGCATCTAATGCTAACGCCTCAGAATTCCAAAGTATGATGCCTTCTTCATTAGGATTATATAACTGTTGAACCGTACTCTCTAAAAAATAATCCGACAATAAAGAAAAGTGATGAATGATTGCATCTGTACGTTCAGAGGCTGTTGAATTCTTATACAAGAATACACGCGTTACTACTTCCCAAATGCCTTCCTGTACTTTCAATAAATCAGGATACGCCGCATAGGTATCAAAGAACTCTTGAAGCTGAGTCATTTCCACT
>CAUSMY010000154.1:0-3809 GCA_963533015.1 uncultured Veillonella sp. | reverse complement strand
ATAATTTAATAATAGATATATAATCATATGGATTTGTATATAGGATTAATTAATAGATAGGAAACAAGAATGAATATATGTGTAACCGGTGGAGCTGGTTTTATAGGGTCCCATCTTGTAGATCGATTGATCAAGGAAGGTCATCGAGTTCAAGTGATAGATAACTTAAGCAGTGGATTGCGCGAATTTGTGAATCCAAAAGCAGAATTTGTAGAATTAGATATACGTGATGCGAAGATACTAGATGTATTTCAAGACTTTCAGCCAGATTATGTGTTTCACGAGGCAGCACAAACGGTGGTAGGAGAATCTATGGTGAATCCTACAGAAGATTGCGATATTAATTTGATGGGATTGTTAAATCTATTACAAGCTTCAGTAAAAGTAGGGGTTAAAAAGTTTTTGATGCCTTCTTCTGCAGCGGTGTATGGAGATTTAGAGACCTTACCTCTTACAGAAGAGTTACAAGGAATCCCTCGCTCTTGTTATGGTTTGACAAAATTGACTACAGAAGGATATTTGCGGATTTATGAAGAATCCTTTGGACTTCCGTATATATGCTATCGCTATGCTAATGTGTACGGCCCACGTCAAGGCAATGGTGGTGAAGGTGGCGTGATTAGTATCTTTTGTGAACAGGTCGTAAAAGGTGAGACACTAGTAGTGTATGGTGATGGTACACAAACGAGAGACTTCGTGTATGTAGATGATGTAGTGGAAGCGAATCTATTGGGCTTGCGTGATGATGTAACAGGTATTATCAATGTAAGTACGGGAACAGGTATTTCTTTAAATGATTTGATGAATACCCTTGAAGAAATTACGAATACCACCATTAACCGAGAGTACCAAGAGCCACGCATAGGTGATATTAAACATTCTTTATTGAGTACAGAGAAAGCAAGCCGAGTATTAGGGTATGCCCCAACGTGGTCTTTGCGCGATGGATTAGAAAAAACATATCACTATGTGAAAGACAACATGTAACAACAGTAGAGCTTTGTCACTGGCAAAGCTCTTTGTTATTGAGGAGGAACTATGCAAATTAATGCAGCAGTATTAGAAGTGTTTGACTTTACATCTTCTATGGCGGCCTATTCGGATCATACGATGGACATTGAAGAACCAGAAATACAAAGTTATTTAGAAATGCATGTGATGAAAGCTTTACAAGATCCAAGTGCTAGAACAGGGTATATTTCTTCACATACTCCATGGGGCCGAAAGGTGCAACAATTCCATGATGAAGAGATCAAACTTGTTGACTTTGGTAAAGAGCTAGGGGAAACGTTATTTACCTATATGGCACAAGCCATGGACCCTTGTGTACTAGATATGATTGTTTGCGAAGCACAAGGAGAGCAGCCTTACCTTTGTATATTATTATGTAAAGCTCATGATGGATATACACACCATTTATATTCAGAAGAAGATGGTTCCTTAGCCACAAAACTAGTAGAACATCGAGTTGTATTGCCCACAGTTACACAAAAACTGTACGCCTTTGTAAGTATTAAACTGTCGGATATGTCGATTCGTTTGTTTGAACCTAAAGGTGAATATGATGGAGAAAAAATGCACTTTTTGGAAGAGAGAATCTTTCAAGTCACTATGAATCCGTCATCTAAAGATACAGTAAAAAAAGTGCGCACAGTAGTGGACCGTATTTCTAAAGCTCATGAACAAGATGGTGTAGCAGCTATGGCGAAAACGAAGGAACTACTCGCCAAAAATGCAGAAGTATCGGACACCTTAGAAGCTCGTCATATTATTGAACATGTATTTGGATCCAATCCTATTCAACGAGAAGCAGCTATGAAAGAGCTAGCAGAAGAAGATTTATTAGAACCATTGCCAGTGAGCCGGACTTATGCTACGAAAATAGGGAAACAGCATAAGATTAAAACAGACACAGGTATAGAAATTTCTTTCCCTGTTGAATATATGAATGATCGAGAGTTTATTGAAATCTCTACCAATGAAAATGGTACCTTAAAGATTGAGTTGAAGAATATTTCTAAGATTACTAATAAATAGGAGGATCTATGAGTAAGAAGGGGCATAAGAAAACGAATGCTTTACGTATTTTAGATACACATCATATTCCTTATGAAATATTTACGTATGAATGGTCTGAGGAACATGCGGCAGGTGTTCATGTGGCGGAATCCTTGCAGATACCAGCCGAACAAGTATTTAAAACATTGGTAGGTAAAGGAAATGTGACGGGGCACGTAGTATTTTGCATCCCTGTGGAGGGTGAGCTGGATATGAAACAGGCTGCTCGTGTGAGTGGTAATAAATCGGTGGAATTGATAGCTGTGAAAGAATTGTTGCCATTAACAGGATACTTGCGAGGGGGTTGTTCACCATTAGGTATGAAGAAAGCATTCCCTACTTTCTTTGATGCCAGTATTGAACATATCTCTTCTGTATATGTGAGTGCTGGATTGCGTGGAATGCAGGTACGGGTAGAACCTACATCATTGATAACAGTCGTTGAGGGGACAGTAGCCCCTCTTACAATGGGGTAACTATGGCAAAGAAATATTACGCAGTTCGAGTGGGACGAAATGTGGGGATTTATACCACTTGGGCTGATTGCGAAGCACAGGTAAAGGGCTATTCAGGAGCGCAATATAAGTCATTTCCTACAAAAGAGGAAGCAGAGAATTTTGTGGGACATCAGATTGCATCTACCAAACAATCCAGTCATGCGAGTCGTGACGAAAAACAAGTAAAAGAGGGTATAGCTTTGCAAGACTATTTTTCTGATAAGCGTCCTTCGCAAAATAAACAAAGAAACATAGAGGATGTACAATCTATGTTAGACTATGATACGTGTGATCTACGTGCGTTTATCGATGGTAGTTTCGACAAGAAGTTGGGCATGGTAGGCAGTGGCGGTGTTATGTTGGTAGGAGAGAAAGAGATTGAATTTTCTCTGGCTACAACGGACCCTAAGTACGTGGAATATTGGAATGTATCTGGAGAATTATTGGCTGCCCTGCATGTGGTACAGTATGCTATTGATCACCGATATACGTCATGCTCCTTGTATTACGATTATATGGGGATTGAAATGTGGGCTACCGGTCGATGGAAAACAAATAATCCTGTAACGACAAGTTATGCAAAGGTTATGAAAGAGTGGGCTTCTCAGATTCGTATCGACTTTCACAAGGTAAAAGCCCATTCTGGCATACACTATAATGATCGAGCAGATGCACTGGCTAGAAAAGCGATCCTGAAAAAGTAACACTGTTAGGAAATTTATGGATATTTCCTTTTATCTATCCTAGTTTTGATGTACAATAAAGATACCAATTAAATCATACCCTGTATAGGAGGAATTTATGAAACAAGTTCAATTAGAATCCGGTTTTGTTTATGATTATACGAATATGATGCTACCAGGTGGTATCACTGAAACAGATGTACAACAATTAGGTCCAGCTATTTCCGAAGCGCTAGAGGCAGCCAAAGAAACTCGTCATAATGGTGTAGTGAAAGGGCATCTATCGAAAGATGGAGATCCTGAGTTAGTATTATTTCCACAGTTGCCATATGTAGTAGAAGGTTATATCAATAATCCAGATGTGATGGCTCGTTTAGAGGCGTTAGCTTCTAAGCAAGTGAGTACTGTAGTTAGTTTTGGCATCGGAGGCTCCTTCTTAGGGGGCAAGGTGCTATTTGATGTACATTGTGGAGAGTTTTGGAACTCTATGACAGATGAAGAACGAAACTATCGTCCTCGCATGTACTTCAGTGGCAACAATGTAGATCCTGTTCGCACGCAAGAGTTGATT
>CAUSMY010000153.1:0-3810 GCA_963533015.1 uncultured Veillonella sp. | reverse complement strand
GGAAACAGGCGGACAGCGTTACATAGCGTTAGACCGTTGGTATAACCCAAATAGGGGGTGCACGACTAAGTAATGGCAGATAATTTACTATTACCAAAACAAAATAACGATGCCCTTATTCCTGACACAGTGAATTACATTGAACCTTCGCATACGTATGACGTTGATTTTAGAACGGATAGTCAAATTAGGGGCTATGCGGATAAGTTGCGAGCTATGGAGCAAGCGATTTATAAAATCATCAATACGGAGCGATACCAATATATTATTTACAGTTGGAATTACGGTATCGAATTACAAGACTTATTTGGACAGCCTATTCCATATGTGTACGCTGAGTTACAGAGACGTATAGAAGAGGCCTTGCTGAATGACGATAGAATAACTAAAGTATACAACTTTGATTTTAGCCATGAAGGTGGTGACGTCATGGTTGAGTTTGATGTAGATACCATCTTCGGTACACTACAAAAAATCAAGAAAGGGGTGAAAGGTATTGTATGAGCATATGACGGCCAATCGAATTGAAAAACGAATGCTCGATAGAGTTAAAGATGAATTCGATCGGCGTGAAGGTAGTGTTATATACGATGCTACAGCTCCAGCAAGTGTTGAGTTTGCAGAACTCTATATTCTAGCAGATGTTATTTTAAAACAAGCGTTTGCAACTACGGCAGACCGTGAATTCTTGATACTTCGTGCAGCAGAGTTTAACATTTACCCGGAACCTGCAACGCAAGGCGAATTTGAAGCCCAGTTTAATATGGCGGTACCGCTTGGCTCTAGGTTTAATTACAACGAATACAACTTTGTTGTAACAGAGTTAATCGACGACACGGAAAATAAGTACAAGCTCAAATGTGAACAGTACGGGCGCACTCCTAATGCGACCACAGGTGATATTACACCAATCCAAGGTATTAATGGTCTTACCTCTGCTAAGATATTGAAGAATATCACGCCTGGTGAAGATGAAGAAGACACAGAAGTGTTTAGAAAACGATACTTTGATGCTTTAAAATCAAAAGCTTATGGCGGTAATGGTGCTGATTACAAAGAAAAGGTATTAGCTATCCCTGGTGTAGGTGGTGTTAAAGTATACCGCTGTTGGAATGGTGGCGGTACAGTTAAGTTAGTCGTTTTAAATAGTGACTACAAGCCGGCAGCAGATGAACTAATTAAGGAAGTAGAGAACGTTATAGACCCTGCACCGAAAGGCAAAGGCTATGGGCTCGCTCCTATAGGCCATACTGTAACAATCGAAAAGGCTGAACCTGTAACTGTTAACTACCGAATTGAAGTAACTATGATGAGCGGTCACACAATTAACGAAATTCAAACCCTTGCTGAAAATGCTATTAAGCAACGATTACTTATTCGTGCTAAAGAATGGTGTAATCAAGACGAGAAGGATCATGTTATTCTTCGGTCTAGCCTGGTAACAGCTTTGATGGTTGAATTACCTAATGTTCTTGATGTAGGTAGAATTACCATAAACGGAGCCGCTATATCAAAACTAGAATTAAAGGATAATCAAATCCCAGTATTAGGGACGATTACTTTGGTGGCGGTATGATTACAGATTTCGGTATTTTTAAACGTAATATTGATATCTCACAATTCGCCGTTCCGTTAACTCGAGATTCACGGGATATCCAAGAAGTGTATCGAGTTGAATCAGCTGAATTACAACTACTATGGGATATCATGCTAGATATTTTTAAAGAAGAATACATTTATACGGCTGCAGATTACGGTCTAGCTGCTTGGGAACAAATATTAGGTATTAATCCTACTGATTTGACAGATACAGAAGGGCGCAGAAGTGAAATACTATCGGTATTAATCGGACAGCGCCCTTTTACTATGCCAAAAGTACAAGAAATGCTTAACTTCAAATTTGGTAATCACGTAGTAGAACACTCTGTTGTATCTGATAGGTATGAGTACTGGCTAGATGTAGTAGATGGCTTTGAAACGCAACTCAACAACATCATCGATTATGTCGAGCCGTTAATACCTAAGAACTTAATCATCAAAACTAAAAGCACTACTCAACTTAATGGCGAAATATATATCGGTGCTATCCCTGATGTATACGAGTCATTTCATGTCGGTGCAGCATTAGATGAATTTGATTTCAAGGCAAACTCAGAAATCAATATAGGCATGAGTTTCGATGTATTCGAAACAATTAACGTATAAGGAGATTATATGGCTTCAATTTATCCAAATACACGATTAACCAATTATGGCCGTGAGTTAATCGCAAGATCACAAGCAACAGGCAAGAAGTTGCAATACATTAAATTAGTTACTGGCGACGGCCAACTAGATAACCAAAATATCGATACTATGACTTCTGTAATAGCTCCAAAATTGGAGTGTCCATTTACCTCTAACGGTGAATTTGTAGGAGACGGTCAATTTAGAATTGAATTTGCGGTAGGCAATAGTACGGTAACTAATGGATTTTTTGCTAGGGAATTAGGCGTATATGCTAATCTCGAAGGCGAATCGGATGCTGCAGCTAAATTAATTGCATATAGTAATGGCGGTAACTATGCATCTTATATTCCATCTAAGGATACACCTATCAATTCTAAAGTATTCTCCTTAGATGTTGTAATTGGCAATTCTACAAATGTAACCGTTAAGAAGATTGATGCGGCATATCTGACTAGAGGTGCATTAGATGCCCATAGCCGTGACACAAGTGCACACGCTCCTATCACAGACCAAATTAAAGCAATCCTTGGAAGTGCAAACTGGAAAGATGCTCCGGCAAGTACGCTTGTTACAATCAAAAACTTATTAGGCCAAGGTGCTATAGTAACATCTAAACTCGATGCAAACGCTGGTTTCGTAAAATTTGCCAATGGCTTTATTATTCAATGGGGAATTACAAATGCAGACCCAGGTGCTGGCGGAGCAACATTTAATTTTCCTATAGCGTTTAAGACCACAAATTATATAGCAATCGCTAATGGTGACCAATCTGTTATTAATCTGAGTGGAATTGCCACATGGTCTAATGCGACGAATTATATGACGATTGATAATGCGGACAGTCGCTACATAGGGAAATACAGAGTCATTGCTATGGGGGTGTAACTAAATGAACCAATATGTATTCGTATTGAACAGTATGGGCGAGCGAATTACGTCCTTTGTTGATAATACAGTAACGCAAGAACAGTTGATAGCAACTGCAAAGCAAGAATGGCCGGATGCTGCCGATTATATTTACTCTGCAGACGGCGATAGCATGCTAGATGAATTTATGCGTGGTAAGTTCTATGTAAATGGCAAGTTTGTTGAACCGCAAGCAAAGGAGCCGACTAAGGCTGAAAAAATCGTCGGAATTAAAAATTACTATAACGAGCGTTTTGAAACATTAGAACAAATGTTATTAAGACGTCGCTTGATTAACGGTGATATTACCGACTTGCAAGAGCAATTTAAAAAACTCAATCAAGAAATGGTATTAAAGATTAAGGCGGTGAAATAATGGAAGCGTTCGAAATCAAAAGTGATGTTCCTGTAATGAAGTTTTGCGAATTTTGTTATGCGACATTAAATGAAAATGGAATTTGCCCTACCGAGGGATGTGTCCATAATGATCTAATGGAACTAGAAGCGGGTGAAGATAATGACACCAGTCAAGTATAATCTATCTGCTATTAAGGGTGAGTTTATTACGCTGACTATCGGATACAATGGCACAGTAGAGGCTGAGGATTTATTTTCAGGTGTAAGAAAGTTTGCCCAAGACGAGCAGTATAGAGCTAAATTCAATATTGAAGTATC
>CAUSMY010000152.1:0-3869 GCA_963533015.1 uncultured Veillonella sp. | reverse complement strand
ACGTATCATTCAAGCCTTGGCAGACCTATAAATGTGTGGTATAATAGCATGTAGTGGTTTTAAACTAAGTATTATATGTATGATACAAGTCTCATCAAGAGTAGTGGAGGGAAAGGCCCTGTGAAGCTACAGCAACCATTCCTTAGGGAGAAGGTGCTAAATCCAACGATCTTTGATCGGAAGATGGGGATATAATTCCTCATCTTGGGATGAGGAATTTTTTTATTGGAGGTTTATTCATGGCAGAAAAACATGTATTTTTCACTTCTGAATCTGTAACAGAAGGTCATCCAGACAAAATTGCTGACCAAATTTCAGATGCTGTATTGGATGCTATTTTAGAAAAAGATCCAACAGCACACGTTGCCTGTGAAACTTTAGTAACGACAGGTCAAGTTCATGTAGTAGGCGAAATTACTACAAAAACGTATGTAGATATTCCTCATATTGTTCGTGATACAATTCGTGAAATTGGTTATACTCGTGCAAAATATGGATTTGATGCTGATACTTGTGGTGTAAACGTAGCGATTGATGAACAATCTGCAGATATTGCGATGGGCGTTGATGAAGCATTGGAATCTCGTGAAGGCGGTAGCGATGCGTTTGATAAAATTGGTGCAGGCGACCAAGGTATGATGTTTGGTTTCGCATCCAATGAAACTGAAGAGCTAATGCCTATGCCTATTAGCTTGGCGCATCGTTTATCTCGTCAATTAACAAAAGTTCGTAAAGATGGTACATTGCCTTACCTTCGTCCAGATGGTAAAACACAGGTAACAGTAGAATATGTTGATGGCAAGCCAAAACGCATTGAAACAATCGTTATTTCTACACAACATGGACCAGAAGTGACATTGGAACAAATCCAAGCAGATATTAAAAAATATGTGATTGATCCAGTGCTTCCAGAAGGATTTATTGATGAAAATACAAAATACTTCATCAACCCAACTGGTCGCTTCGTAATCGGTGGCCCACAAGGCGATGCTGGATTAACTGGACGTAAAATTATCGTAGATACTTACGGCGGTATGGCTCGTCATGGTGGTGGAGCATTCTCCGGTAAAGATCCTACAAAAGTTGACCGTTCTGCAGCGTATGCAGCTCGTTATGTAGCTAAAAACATCGTAGCAGCTGGTCTTGCTGATAAATGCGAAATCCAATTAGCCTATGCGAATGGTGTAGCAAAACCTGTTTCTATCATGGTAGAAACATTTGGCACTGCAAAAATTGAAGAAGAAAAAATTTCTGCATTAGTAAGCAAACATTTTGATCTTCGTCCAGCAGGTATCATCGAAATGTTAGACTTGTTGAAACCACATTACAAAAAAACGGCTGCCTATGGTCATTTTGGTCGAACTGATGTAGACCTTCCATGGGAGCGCACTGATAAAGCTGCAGTTCTTCGCCAAGAAGCAGGTCTGTAACACATATAAGTGGGTGTATCTATTGATATAGTAATGTAATCGATACACAAAATATAGTAAATGATTATAGGGTAGGGAATGGAAATTCTCTACCCTGTTTTGTGTATGCTCTTACAAATAAGAGTCATATTTTTGATTGTTAAAAAGCATAGTAAGGATGTTTCTTATAGTAGGAATGAATGCTATAATCGTGGTATAATGAAGAGTGTTTAGTCAGGAGGTTATTATGCAATTAGGTGAAATTATTATTAATCGTCCTGCGAAACAATTGAATAAACCTTTGACATATGAAATTCCCGAATCCTTTGGCAATGTTCTTGTAGGAACACGTGTTGCTGTACCATTAGGAGCCTCTAGAGAAGAAGGAATTTTAGTAGGGTATAGTGAAATGAAAGAGCTGCCATTTGTAGTGAAGCCGATTCTATCTGTATTAGACCCTACACCTTGGTTCTCTTCTGAAATGCTAGCAACAGCTCGGAAGTTAAGTGAATATTATTTGTGTACATTTGCAGAAGCACTGAGTTTGTTTACAGTCGATAAAAGTAAGTTAAAATCCTATGATCGACCTAAGATTGAATGGTTAGTACCCAGCTCATCATTTCATATCGGTCTATTTGAGTCTAGAAAGCAGAAGCAACGATTGTTGGCCCAGTATTTGATAGATCATGGTCCCACATCGGTAACGACATTGCGAACGTTAGGGTTTACTGCACCGGTTATAAAACAAGTGAAAGAATGCTCTCATATAAATTTGGAGCTTCGGTATGAGATGACGAAGACTCGCTATGAAGACAAGGAATATACTGAGCCAATTCCTTTAAGTGAAGCTCAGGAACAAGTCTATGCACCAATCCATCAATGTATTCAAGATGCACGAAGTGAGACTTTTTTGCTTCATGGTGTTACAGGCAGTGGTAAAACACAAATTTACTTAAAAGCCGTGCAAGAAACGATTCAGCGGGATAAAATTGCTATCGTCTTAGTGCCTGAGATTGCTTTGACTACGCAGATTGTAAAACGATTTGTAGAGCGATTTGGGCAGGAAGTTGTAGTGTTTCATAGCCAATTGACAAAAAGTGAACGATATAATAATTGGGAACGACTGCGTCGAAAGGATAGTCATATTATTATTGGTGCTCGTTCTGCTGTGTTTGCGCCAACGGAAGATATTGGCTTAATTGTAGTAGATGAAGAACATGATCCATCTTATAAGCAGCAAGATATGACGAGATATGATGCACGGATGGTGGCACGCTGGCGTAGTGAGGCGAATCATTGTCCCTTACTATTTGGTTCAGCCACGCCGTCGGTACAAGCCTATTACAAGGCACAACAACAAGAGTATACACTTCTTTCTTTACCACATCGTATTTTTCATCAGCCTATGCCGAAGGTACAGGTCATAGATATGAAAGAAGAAATGTTCTATGGCAACTATTCGGTGTTTTCCGCATCTCTTACTCAGTTGATTCAAGAGACCCTAGAGAAGCGAGAACAAATGATTTTATTGTTAAATCGTCGTGGTCATAGTACGTTTGTAATGTGTCGCGAATGTGGCAAAACAATACAATGCCCTCATTGTGACATATCTATGGTATATCATCAGGCACACCAATACTTGCAATGTCATTATTGTGACCATCATGAAACGGTTCCACATATATGTCCTCATTGTGGGAGTCAGAAAATTAAATTTTTTGGAACTGGCACACAAAAGGTTGAAGAAGAGTTACAAAAACGCTTTCCACAAGCAAGAATCGCTAGACTTGATCAAGATACAACCTCTACAAAGGGAGCATCAGAGCGTATTCTTGGAGATTTTGGAAAGGGTGCCTATGATATTTTATTAGGTACACAGATGGTAGCAAAGGGACATGATTTTTTAAATGTTACCGCAGTGGGTGTCATCACAGCTGACTCAGTGTTACATATTCCTGTATATACTGCAGCAGAACGTACGTTTAATTTATTGACACAAGCGGCAGGGCGTGCAGGACGTGGCAAGAAATCAGGTCATGTTGTTATACAAACTTATAACCCTGATCATTATGCTATTATTCACAGTACGAATCATGACTATGAAAGCTTTTTCAAAGAAGAAATGATAGGTCGAGAAGCATTACAATATCCGCCTATCGGTGAAATGATTCAAATTACCATGCTAGATACGACACTTTCAAAAGTAAAAGAAAGAGCCACTGAATTAGCTAATACGTTACGTAAGGCTAGTCATGGACAAGGTATTGATATATTAGGGCCCTATGAAAATGGCGCTACTAAGATACGAGATATGTATCGACTTTGTATTATGATACGCGGCATTAATTTGCAGCAGATTAAATCATATATGTATCATTCAGATATATTTACAATGCCCCACATGTATATTGATGTGGATCCAGTATAGGAGGAACTATGGCAGTATTAGAAATTATGACT
>CAUSMY010000151.1:0-3877 GCA_963533015.1 uncultured Veillonella sp. | reverse complement strand
TTACTGTAATAATTGGTGCGATATTCTATTTTTCATATAGCGGTGAGACTAAGCAGAAAAAAGTACCCAAATCTACACAAGTGCATACACAAAAAGAATCTGTAAATACAAAGGAGAAGGATGAGCCGAAGACGAGTACGAAATCAAATACTAATGTAAAAGATGATTTGTATGATCAAGCTCAAAAAGAGCGAGAAAAAAAGATGATTTTTAAAAGTGCAGAACAGGTAGTTACTGATTATATTGAAGCGCTTGATATAAATGATTTTAGACGTGTATATGATTTAATGAGCCCTAGAAAGCGTGAAGAAGTAGGGCCGTATAATGAATGGGTTAAAGGGTTTACGGAACCTGAGTCAAGAATCAAAATTACGAGAGTGGAAGCTATTAGAACGTATGATGATAAGGTTTTAGTAGAATACGATGTATCCATTAAAGATAATGAGTATAAACCTTGGAGACATAAAACTGGTGTTGCAAGAGTAATGATGATAGGGAATACAGCAACATTGGATGACATCAATAACCAATAAATAGATTAGGTAGGAGACATATATGTTTTGTATATTTTGTGGAAAAGAGATAGTGCATAAAAGTAAATTCTGTATATACTGTGGTAAACAACTACCAGTTAGGGAGATTCAGCAGATTCATGAATCCTTAGAGACAAAGAATGAGAACTTTGAAACGGAAGAAAATCATACATGCGAAGAACAGCACGCCTCTAATAGTACTGCCCAATTTGGGTTGAAGGGCAAAGAGAATACTACTCCAAAGGCTGATAATAATCTATATGATCGGCAAGAAATAAAAGAAGAAGCACCTGCACAACAAATACAACCTAGTGTTTCCATTGAAAAGCCTGAAAAAACTATAAAAATTTGCAATTCCTGCGGCTCAGAAAATCCGGCAGAAATGACATTTTGTGGGCGGTGTGGAACCAATATGTATAAACAGGATGGTATGAGTCAAGGTTCGAATCAAGGACCTTATCAAGCATACTCTATGCAGAATGGCAACCAACCATCAAATGGAGCGTCTCATCCTCATATTCCGTATCCTGGGCAGGATGTATTACATAGAGAAGAAATGAAACGACTAGCATCAATGAATGGTTCGGTGGGAATTGAAAATAGTGCGTACCTACTAAAGGTAAACCCTATGTATCCAGTATATGTGCCAAAAACGAAAGAAGAAAAAATTGCAGTTATTGCTTTAGGTATACAGAGTAATTGGAATCGGGCGATTAAAGAAAAATATTTTACTGCTAGTGGTCGTGCTTCTAGAGGCGAATATTGGAAGGTGCAGGTCTACCAAGTTCTTCTTTGGATAGGGATGTGTATGTTCCTCCTTATTTTAGGAGCAAGTATAGCAGGAAGTAGTAGATATTCTTCTGGAATGGAAGCTCTTATACTATCTGGTGGAATTGTTACACTGCTGTTTATAATTGGTAATGTACTGTTAATTATACCATCTTGGATGATAACAATTAGAAGGTTCCATGATATTGGGAAAAGTGGCTGGTGGATATTAGTGACATGTATTCCTTACATAGGGGCGATCATACAGTTATATTTTATGTGTCAAAAGGGTGATGCTCATATAAATGAATATGGTAAACCGGAAAATTATTATGATCCAACACTAGAAGAATATAGAGAATTAGGCTTAGTTAAACGAGATTAAGAGTAACTTAAAATCATTCGATAAAAAAGCATATTATAAAGTTATGTTTATATAGTTCTAGTACGAGATGAGGGAGTAGCGTAACAAGGAGGATATATGTTTTGTAAATTCTGTGGTACAAAGATTGAGGACACAGAGTCCACTTTTTGTGGGAACTGTGGAGCGAGGCTAAAAGATAATGGCTTTGATGAAATAGTAGAAGATATATCAGAGGATATATCAGATGATACATCAGAAGGTATGCCAGAAACGTCTAAACCTACGCCTATTGAAGTGGAACCAACTGGTGATCGCACGTTTAAAGATAAAGTAATGCAGATGATTTCTAATATAGGTGAGAGCATTCAAAGGCATAAGAAGTGGTCAATTGGGATCGCAACTGGCGTAATTTGTTTGTGCGCAATTGGTGTGGGAATCTATTTTGGTTACGAAGATCAACCAGTGGTTAATAATATGGTTTCTTCATCACTACCAGTCATAAAGCCGAAAGAGCATAAAGAAGAAAAGAAAAATTACGATACCATTGAGATAAAAGCAGATGATACTAAAGATATCCAATTTCTTTTAAATGAACAAAAAGAAAAAGATAGACAAGGATTTTCTAATGAGGCTAAAAGAATTGCACGTTTATATCTTGAGGCACGAGGAGACAATAATGATCGGGAATCCTATAAATATTTGACTGCAACAAAAAAAGAAGCGGTGGGAGGTATTGATGGATGGCTTAAGCAGAATGAATATATAAGAAGTACAATGTCCAATATACAGATAGATGCTGCTGATATAGATGGAAATAAGGCTTTAGTTCATTATAGAGGCGTATCTCATTCTAATGGATTCTTTAGATCTTATTCTACTATGGTTATAGGCTTAATGCGGTTATCACGAGAAGGGACTACTGTTGGTGTGGATTAATGCACTAAAATATCGTAATTATAAGGGAGACATATTATGCATATGAGAGTATTAAAAATGATATTCTTATGTTGTTTTCTTGTAGTATTAGCAGGGTGCGGTACTATAGATTCTGATATAGAAATTGACAACGATTTTAAAGGAAAATGGGAAGCAACAGTTGATATTGGTGGAGAAAAAAGTAAAGAAGAAATAGTACAGTTCTTTGAGAAGTCATTACAAACAACTGCTGTGAATGAAGAAGGAAAGCTACTTAAAGAAACTGGTGAAGCGGAAGAAATCGAAGCCTATGCAAATGAATTTATTAAGTTAGAACCATTAGATGCAAATGGTAAAGTGATTAGTAGTAAGGATGATTCAGTTAAGAGTAGCACCTGGCGAGTGATAGCTATCTTTCAGAATGAAAAAGAATTGTTAACCGCCTACAGAATTATATATTCCGGGCCTAAAAATGATCGAGCTTGGAATGTGATTTTTCCTTATGGGGATAGTACAGAGCAATATATGTTTTACATGGGAAAAGCTCTAGGTGATACAACGGTTACAGTACGTGGAGATATTAATAAAGAAATGTCAAATGCTTCTGAAATTAGCGGTAGTACCATTACGTTCTCAAAGGGAGAAGAAGTGCGTTTCGTATTTTCTAAAGGAACACCGATTTACAGAAATGTAGCTATTTTTGTGGCTATTATTGGGGTTACAGCTGTTGGTATCGTTATCTATAAACGGAGAGGTAAGAAACATGCTCAATAAAATGATGAAAGGCCTTTCACTGGTGGCACTTATAGGGGTATTGACGGGATGTAGTTTTCATTTGGGAACCAAAGATTCGAATCCAGTAGTATTTACTACGACAGATTTGTCTGGAAGTTGGTATCGCTATGATGATGGTAAAAAAAGTAAAACGAATGAATTTGTAGAAGAAGTTGTATTAAAAAAAGCAGGTAGCTTAAGTTATAGTACAGAATCCCATAAACAGTATACATTGCAAGGTAATCCAGAAAAGCAAAGTGTGGATCATGGATCCGGAAGTGGTGCAAATGATAACTATGTAGTTAAATATATATCTAGTGATACGGATAAGCCTATTGAATCCACTGTATATGATATTGTATATACTTGGGTAGCTAAAGATGTAAAAAGTATTAAAGAAAACATTAAAACTATACGTGGTGAACAAGTCTATGACTCTAAAGTAGGACGTGAATATGACATTACGACAGAAGATGGAGCGGATGTACTAGTGAGTGGAGATGAAAAATGGTATCGCTCTAAA
>CAUSMY010000150.1:0-3898 GCA_963533015.1 uncultured Veillonella sp. | reverse complement strand
ATCTTATAATAACAAAAACGCGGTCACATGACCGCGTTTTTATTATTTATATCATCGTCTCCAAAAACTCAATGCTATGCAATGTATAACCTAGTTGATATGTCAAAAGTTTCCGTAATAGAATTTCTAATTGATTCCATTGAGTCGCATTGAGTCGCAAAGGCTTTGTGGGAATCCAATCATAGTTCAAAATCAATGTGATAGCTTGTTGTAGATCTTGTTTCACTACATATTGACAGGTTTCATAGATTTCATCACAAAGACTTGCCATTGCCTCTGGTTCCTTACAATGTTGTCCTTGGGGAACAAATCCAGCAATGCTCAACATATGCCACCCTAATACAATAGATCCTAACCGAACTGGCTTATCTTGTATGGCTTGTAAAAATCGACTCATATTCGTATACACACCACGATCTAATGTACCTTTTTCAAATAAAGCACTCACTAGTTCACCGCTAAAAGTAGCATAGGAAATATCTTCCAAACTTTCATAATCACGTGTAGAAATCCCATCTATCTGGATAATATCGTACATGTCTCCGTTAGGTGCTACTGTCAAATATAAACGGCTTAAAGGTTGCAAAAAAGCCCCTTCTTTATAGTTAGCTTTACGCTTGTGAGGCACTGAGCAAAGTATAATGCCTTCTAACTTCGTGAGGAACGCATAGATGCTGTAATATTTTCGCTTTTTACGCCACAGTACAATGGCTTCACTAGTAAACGTATTTGCTTTCATCTACAATACCTCACACTTAACAGTATATTACTACTAATTCAGCAATATATGTATTATCCTTGTATATACTCTTGATATTCTTCTACATATACATACTCTATATAGTCTACACAAACTTAAAATCCGCATGATTCTTGCATACAGTATCTATTAATTTGATTCGTCATCTATGTTTTCTTCAACAGGTACTGGCACCGCATAGACACGCTCAATACGATATCCCTGCATTTCCGTCACTGTGAAAGTATATCCATCTACAGTGATGACATCACCAACGGCTGGAGTTCGTTCTAACATACCAAAGATAACGCCACCAATAGTATCTTCGTCCACATCACCAAAGGAAATATCTAATAGATCTTCCACTTCATCAACTAATACTTTTCCGGCAAAATTGTAAGTACCGTTGGAATTTTCCACAATCGCCGGTAGATCACGTTCATGCTCGTCTTGAATATCTCCAACCAGTTCTTCTAGAATATCTTCGAGACCTACTAAGCCTACCATACCGCCGTATTCATCTACCACAACAGCCTGATAAATACGACGGGTTCTCATATGCTGTAATAGAACAGATAGTTTCATCACTTCTGGAATGACAAGAATATTACGGCGTATGGACCGTAAATCTTTGCTTGCTTCTTCACGACGTTCCATTAAGTCCTTAATATGGACAAGACCAATTATATGATCCTTATCCTCTAAACACAAAGGATAGCGAGTGTGGCTTGTAGAAGATACGATATGCATAGTCTCTTCAAAACTATCTTGGGTGTATACACACACTACATCTTGCCGAGGAATCATAACTTCTTTTGCAATACGGTCAACAAAGTCGAATACATTGTCGATAAGCTCACCTTCTACATGGTCAATTTCACCTTGTTGATGACTACGACTCACCAACGCACGGATTTCTTCTTCTGTATGAACTAGGTCAATTTCTGTACGATACGGAGCTTTGAAAGTTTTTAATATAGTATTTCCAATCCACTCTGCTAAATATACAAAGGGTAACACTATTTTCCCAACCATACGAACGATAGTTACACTGAAACCTACATAACGTTCTGGAAAGGATAGAGCTAACCCTTTCGGAATAATTTCACCAAATATGAGTACTATTACCGCAAATAATGCTAACACAATCCACTCTACTACAATAATATAGGTTGAATCATAAAATCCTAACTGTTGCAGTATAACATCTGTACTAACTTCTAAATATCGCCCCATATACACAGCTAAGACGATAATAAAGAACAAAATAAAGAATGTAGACGTATTCATAAACCGTTCAGGTCGTTGATATAATTCTCGTAATTCTTCTTTTTTTCCATCGCTCAATGTATCCATATCTTCTAAATGTTCTTCACGAAGACGAGCAAAAGAAAACTTACTAATCACAAATACACTAATAATTAAAATACAAAAGATGGCAAATATAATCATGCCACCCGTGACGGGGGTATCGATATAAATCATTCCTTTCCATATACACTATTTTAACAATACCATACTCTATCTCAAGATATGTGATTTTTCATACGTAATGTTGTCTACACTATGACCTAAAAGATGAACAGCCTACCATAAAATAACCGGCCTTAAGTATTAATTCCGATATGCCAATTCAGACAACATAACTATTTTATTGAGCTAGTACTAATTACGGTATCCCAATTCAGATAATATACCAGATTTATTGCGCCAGTCTTTTTTCACTTTTACCCATACATCTAGGAATACTTTTGTAGCCAATAAACGTTCAATATCAGCACGAGCTTGTTTGCCAATTAATTTTAACATCGCCCCTTGTTTGCCGATAATAATTCCTTTTTGGGAATCTCGCTCTACATAAATTGTCGCACGTATATAAGTTGTACCGTCATCTCGCGTTTTCATTTCATCCACATCGACAGCGATGGGGGATTTCATCATGAGTCTGTAACAGAATTTTTTCTCGCACAATATCAGAGATAATCAAACGTTCTGGCTGATCGGTAATCATGTCATCAGGGAAGTATTTTGGACCTTCTGGCAAATGTTTTTCTAATAAATTCACCACTTCTTCAATATTGTCTCTTTCCTTTGCAGAAATCGGTACCACCGCCTCAAAAGGGTAGCTATTTTCATAGGATACGATAGCCTCTAATAAATCTTGTTTTTCCATCGTATCAATTTTGTTCACAATGAGGAACACTGGTACGTTCACCTTACGCAATTGTTCAATGACGAAGTTATCCCCTGGACCACGTTTTTCATTCGCTGCTACCACAAACAGAACCGCCTCTACTTCACGCAATGAATCTACCGCTTGGTCCACCATAAATTCACCTAACTTATGTTTTGGCTTATGTATGCCCGGCGTGTCCATAAATACGATTTGCTTCTTTTCATCGGTATAGACACACACAATACGGTTCCGTGTCGTTTGCGCTTTATCAGAAACAATAACAATTTTATCATCAATTAAGGCATTAATTAACGTAGACTTCCCTACATTAGGCCGTCCTACAACGGCTACAAAGCCTGATTTAAATCCTTTTCCACTATTCATTATATGGCATATCCTCTCGTACATAACCTAAATTACCAAGCACAAACTCTTCCTCTGTACGCATTTCTTTTTTATCTTCATCTGTCATATGGTCATAGCCTAAAATGTGTAAACAACTATGAACAGTTAAATAAGCAAGTTCACGAATAAAATCATGGTTATACTCTTTTGCTTGTTCTGCTGTACGCTCTAAGGAGATAACAATATCTCCTAATAATTGACCTTCTTCCTCGATAGAAGCTTCATCTCCTTCATTGAGGGCAAAGGATAATACATCTGTAGGCATATCTTTTCCACGGTATTCACGATTTAATTCCTGAATTTTTCCGTTGTTACAGAGGAACACACTATATTCATCTTCCTCGTGCAATCCATATACACGAGCCACTTCATTACAGCACCGTTGAATGACCTCTTCGTAAGTGCTATTCTGTTCGATTCCCTTATCATAGGAAATACTTACAATCATTCTTGTTTCCCTTTCTCTGAAAGTTGATATTCTTCATAGGCTTTTACAATACGTCCCACTAAGTCATGTCGCACCACATCTTGGTCGGTAAAATAGATACACCCCACCCCCCTCCCCCCCCCCTACCCCC
>CAUSMY010000149.1:0-3949 GCA_963533015.1 uncultured Veillonella sp. | reverse complement strand
CATTTGAAAGCTGTAGATTGCTTACCTTACCACGTCATGGGGGTTAATAAATATGAAAGTCTTGGCATTTCCTATCGCTTAGATGGAATTCCTCCCCTCTCAAAAGCTGACGCACAGCGTGCACTCCGCGTTGTCCTATCAGGAATTCGCGACTACCGCAGACGGTTGTGGTGTCCTATTACAGATGCTCCACAATCGTAAGCTCATACAAATACTTTTCTTGATTTTTATAAAAGCGCACTATCCTTCGTGGATGGTGCGCTTTTTTCTGTCCATATGTTGATATTCATTTCTTATGGATAGCTTTTACATATTAGATAAATAGTTGTATAATGAGGGAGTATTATTTCAGACTATCTAGCTATGATTTAAGGTTCAAGTGAATCCTCAACTCTGCACCATCATAGTCTTTTGTATCTAAAGTTAGGAGGCATTTCATGGCATCGTCATACATGCTACAATTACATTTTGGCCCTGTTGAGACGGTCATACTTTCACTCATTGCATTCTTAGTTGGCACTTTGTTACACAAGCATGTCTCTTTCTTACATCGTTGGGCTATTCCGGTCCCAGCTATCGGTGGACTTACCGTGGCACTTCTTGTTTTTCTATTACAAGTATCTGGACTTATCTTAATCACCTTGGACAAAGCGGTTCTCGTTCCCGCTATGGTAGCATTCTTTGCCACCATGGGGCTGGTAGCACCGGTACAAATCTGTACATCCTCTCTGAAAGCTATCCCTCGATACTGGGGAATGAGTACTTTGCTTGTGATTATGCAAATCAGCATTGGCTTAGGGCTAGCGAGTCTATTTGGATTAGACAAACACTATGCCATTTTATTGGGCTCTTTATCTCTTGAAAGCAGCTACAGTTTTGTCTCTGCCTTAGGCCATGATTTAGGAAATGCATTAAACGGTGAGACGGTAGCACACGGTATCATTGCATTCACTACCATTATTGGTGTGTTCATCGGCGGTCCTATGGGACAATATTTAATCGAAAAGTTCAATCGCTATGAAACAGCACCTCCCCCACCAGATTCCCCAGCACCCACACCGGTTGGTATTATCGTCAACTTATTGTTGGTTCTTATCTGTGTCAGCATCGGCATCAGCGGTTCCCACTACTTATTAGATACCTTTGGTTTGCACATTCCTACGTTCATTGTATCCATGTTGTTGGCCATTGCTATCCGTAATGGTGGCGATGCGATGGGCCAAACGTTCATCAATTCCAAAGCTATTGCCTTGTTCAGTCAAATTAGTATTACTATCTTCTTAACCACTGTGTTCATGAGTGTACCTGTGATCGCATTACGTGCGCTTACAGGGCCAATGCTTGTAATTCTTGTGGTACAAGTCATTACGATTATTCTGTTTACACGATTCATCGTGTTCCCTGTGCTATGTAAAGATTACGACGGCGTTGTCATAGGCGCTGCCCTCCTTGGACACGGCTTAGGTATCACACCAAACACAGTAGCAACTATCGCTACCCTCGGTGGTCGCTATAGAAAATCTGTAAAAGCTTTCTTAGTTGTTCCTATTACAGCCACAGTATTAATCAATGTGTTTGGTATACCTGTCCTGCATTGGTTTATGCAATTCTTTTGGTAAGTATATAATATAAAATCCCCAATCCATTCACTGGACTGGGGATTTTTTATTATAAGAACAAGTTAATGATTTCTACACCAATTAATCCACATACGGCAATCACTGTTTCCACCATACACCAGGAGCGTAATGTTTGTTTTACAGATAATCCGAAAAACTCTTTGAATAACCAGAATCCTGGGTCATTTGGCGGGCTAAAGAATACAGAACCAGCACCTACTGCAATTACCATTAACTCAGGGCTTACACCTGTTAATGGAATTAACGGCGCCACAATACCGCCAGCTGTCATAGCTGCCACTGTGGCAGAGCCAACAGCAATACGAATCACCACAGCAATTAACCAAGCTAATACCAATGGAGATACATTCACTTGCATCACTAGTTCGCCGATATAGGTACCCACACCACTATCGATCAATACTTGTTTTAAGGCTCCACCAGCACCTACAACGAATAGGATCATAGCTACTGTTAAAATTGCTTTTTCAGAAGTAGCCATAATCTCTTTCATAGATTTGCCACGAGCGAAGCCAAATGTATAGAAGGCAATGATCAAGGAAATTGTTAATGCCACAGATGGATCACCAATGAAGTTAAGGATAACCATCACTGGGGATGCTTTTGGCAAGTTAATCATTTTACCGATAGCTGTAGCTGCCATCAAGATAACTGGTACTAAAGCTGTAAAGATGGATACTCCAAAGGATGGCATTTCCTCTTCTGTAAAATCTTTGTCATTGTGAAGACCTTCAGGGATATCTGTTTTAATATCTTTCACAGTATTATACAATAATGGACCTGCCAAAATAACTGTAGGAATACCGATTAAGATACCATATACCAAAGTTAGTCCAATGTCTGCATTAAATAATACAGAAATCGCTGTTGGACCTGGATGTGGAGGCAAGAAACCATGTGTTACAGATAAGGCCGCTACCATTGGCATACCTACCTCTAACAATGGAATATCCGCAGATTTAGCAATGGTAAAGATTAAAGGAATTAATAAGACGAAACCGATTTCATAGAATAAAGCAATACCTACAATGAATCCAGTTAAACATACGGCCCATCTTACATTATTACGACCAAACATGTTGATTAAAGTAGTAGCAATACGTTGTGCTCCACCGCTATCGGCCATCAATTTGCCTAAAATAGCACCGAAACCTACTACGATTGTTAAACTACCTAAAGTAGCTCCTAAGCCCTTTTGGATAGTCGGGAAAATCTTATCGATTGGCAATCCCTCCCCAAAGGCTAATAATACACAGACCAATAGCAATGATAAAAAGCTATTCATCTTTACTTTTACGATTAGGAAAAATAGTAAAATAATTCCTAATGCAAGAATGATTAATGGCATTTCTAATCTCCTTTCAAATTATAAACGACTAAATGGATGTTCCTTTTGGAACTGAACAAGACGTGCCAAATCGTCTTTCATATGGATATACAAACTTTCATAAATAGAGAAAAGTTCTTCATATACGGCTTGATGTTGCTCCTTAGGGTGATAGATACATTCAGGCTGTACTAACTCTGCTGTATCCTTAATGTCCGACAAAGTTCTATCAGAAATAAACCCTAACACAGCAGCGCCAAAGGAGGCCCCTTCACTATTATTTGGTAATGTGATATGTTCACCAAATATATCACTCATAATTTGTACCCATAGTTCAGATTTAGTGAAAGAACCACTAATGCGGATATCTTTCACCTCTTCAAACTCACGTAATGCATCAAGAACAAATCGTAAGCTATAACAAATTCCTTCCATTGTGGCGCGAATCATGTAAGAGCGACTATGATTTAAAGATAATCCTACAAAGGCTCCACGCAAATCAGAGTTCCAGTAAGGAGCTCGTTCACCAGTAAAATATGGCATTAATAGCAAGCCACCAGATCCAGCTGGTACATGTCTTGCTTTCATAGTCATTAAATCATAAGGGTCCACCGATAATTGTTCCATTTGAGAGCCATGATAATGCAGGATACGATCTCGCATCCAACGCAAAATCATACCACCATTATTGATAGCTCCACCAGCCACCCACATAGTATCTGTTAAATTATAGCACCAGGTACGACCTTTGGGATCCATTTGCGGCTTTTCTGTAAGCATACGGATAGCTCCAGAGGTACCTATGGTAGCACTTAACTGTCCTTTAGAAACAGCGCCAATACCAACATTTACCAGTACTCCATCAGTAGCGCCGATAACGACTGGCGTATTCACAGGCAACCCTAAGCGCTCTGCTACGTTGGCTACCAGCTTACCACTATAGGTTGTGGACACTACCTTAGGCAGTTGTTCTTCTTGAATC
>CAUSMY010000148.1:0-3981 GCA_963533015.1 uncultured Veillonella sp. | reverse complement strand
GGAGCAAACCTACCGTAGGATCAGTTTGTGGAGGAATATGTCGTGCTCTTCCCTTCATCATATTCAGGGATGAACACCTCAGGCTGCATAGCATCACAAGTGACGACTTATTTACCCATCACATACCCTCTAATTTGTTTTGGCAAGGCACCTAATAATTTTGTCAATCCAAATGACAATATAACTGCACTGATATACATGACAATAACGGTCATAGCGGTATATCCTAATCCTGCTATTTGTAGAACTTTATCGAATGCTATTAGTACAAACGGATGCACTAAATAAATTCCATACGATGCATCTCCTAATTCTGTCCAAAAGGTCTCCACTACATCACTCATGGATGACACTGTAAAGGCCCACACAAAGAAGATACATCCCATGGCTGTATATACCAAACCTTGTGGACTTAATTGATGGACTGTGTAGATAGCCTCTAACCGAGTATATCCCCACTCTGCCATTACATAGTAATAAGATCCTAGCATAGCCACTAAGGATACGATAAAGCCCACTGTGACAGCAAATCCATGAGCATCAATCCATTCTAACATGGTATCGAATCGCTCAGCTAATAGACCACCTAATAGGAATATCCACACATAAAAGCCTACAAAATAATTAAGGCGCATGCTAAAGATGTACTGTAACCATTCTTGTGAAAATTGCACAGAACCTGCCATATAAGAGGACCAATAATTCACTGCCATTTGCACAAAAAACAATATAGTCATCAACACTATTGGAGCTTTCAGTATAGACCGTAGGGCCCATCGCCACAACGGCATCAAGGCATAGAACCAAAGTAATATAACCAAAAAGTACAGATGATACATGCCATTCCCAAAGAGTAAACTTAGCCCTAACACATGTGGCATCAATCCCCACGCACTATGAGCTACACTCGCATTATATGCCGTGTATAGTATAGTCCATACAATATATGGATAGAGCACCACCTGTATACGCCGACGTAAAAAATCAACGTAGGAAAATTCGTCATCCACCGATGTATGATACAACAATCCAAAGGCAGATAAAAAGAAAAATGCAGGCACAGTAAATCGCGATACGATTTCTAATAGGCCCAATAGATGTATATTAATATGAGGATTGCTAAGTGCATAGGACCCTACATGAATCCCAATCACCCCTAGCATACAAAGCCCCCGCATATAGGTAATCGCAGGTACAGCCGGTTTTCTCATAGAACCTCCAAAAAAGAGGGGCTAGGCCCCTCTCTATCTTTACTATATGTTATGTACTCGCTTTTGCCGTAGAGCCAGCATCTGCTGTAGCCTTCTTCTCGGCTTTAGTCTTAGCTTCTGCTGCCGCTTTAGCCTCTGCTTCTGCCTTGGCTTTCGCTTCTGCTTTTGCTCGTTCAGCAGCTTCTCGTTGCAAACGCAATTCTTTTTGCAATGGCGCTACTGGTTCACGATAGACAGTAATATCTGTTTCAAACAGGCGCTTCCAAGGGAATCGAGCCGATACAGTACGAGGGTCTATTTTTAAATAGGTAGCTGCAAAGTCTTGTACTCGTTCTCCTAGATAACTTTCTAACGTATCATTCAATGTGCCTGTATATTTCACATTATCTGTGCGAATTCTATCCTGCATGCGATACACATCTTTGCGAATATTAGCTTGGTATGCCCAATTGTCTAAATATTGTTGAGTCAACATATTACGATGTTCTTGTTCACCCATATGGACGCCTAGAATACCTTGTGCAATAGCATATCCAATCGTATTACTTGCTGTGTTCCAACCATTATAAGCGCTCAATTTATAGAGCAAGTCTCGTTGATACAATCCATACACTAATGTATTATCTGATCCATTTGAGTAAGAAATATCTGCAATGCTCACTGGCACACCTTGATTCAAGGATGCTTGAATATGGTCTAAGAACTCATTCGTTCTTCTAGAAATCATTGGAAAGTTTTCAAAAGCTTCCGATTCACCTGTCACCACACCGAGCGGCGTGTTGACTGCCAACAACACTGTCGGTTTTCCTTTGGCTTTCATCGTGCCCCCAACGGCCTCTACATGTTCAGCAATCGTTTTTTCTACTTTTTGGTCTTCATAATGTGGTACCGTATCTCCGCCACCACCTAGTGGATACATGACTTCAAAGGTTGGTTGCAAGTGATTTCTATCTACGTGATCCCGAGCAATCAACAGCAACCCTAATTGATCCGCCCCTGGAAAACTTCCATATTGTTTCGGTGAAAGTCCCTTACTATGCTTTTGCAAATATCGACCTTCCATAGCCGATTGGGATAAATTACTAGTATCATCATGTCCCAGCGCAAAATACGTAAAGACGCCTTTTTTTGTGATATCGATTAATTCACGATTCACCGTCATATTTTTTTGACGTCGTTGGAACCAATCTTGTAAAAATTCAACAGGTACTGTCGCTTGTAGAGTGAATAATTCTTTTTGTTCATCTACCGTCAACGGTTGACTATCCATTTTATCTTGTAATGCTGCGATGCGGAATATAGTTGGACCATATTGATCATAATAGGATGGCTCCACACCGCCTCCACTAGCTCTAGGAGACCGCATCACCGTACCAAATGCATAAATTGGTATATTAGGATACTTCGTATGCAAATCTTCAATATGATGCACTCGATATGTCAATGTATGCATATCTAAATGGTGCTTTCTGGAATCTACTAACCCTCCATAAATTAATGTGTCAGTACTCAATACCAACACATCTGCTTTACTAGCATTCTCATCGACCCACTTCCATATCGCCTCTGCATTTCCCTGAAAGTTACGACCAGAAATAAAATACTCTGGTGGAGTCAAGACTGTGTACCCTGCATCTTGTGCTGTTGCCACCGTATAGGCTAAGCTCACTGGTCTGTCATCTTGTGGCACATATAATACCGTCGTAGCCTCTGCTACAGATATACTACTCAATACAGCGGTTGCCAATGCAGTCGCTGCCATAGCGAACTGACGCCGCCATTTATGTAAATTCATCACGTATTTCTCCCGTGTTTAACAATATAAAACTCTTATTATTATATCTCTAGAGTATCCTCTATGACAACTCCATATCATCACATATGACAACAGAAGATATAACAACCAAAGGTGTAGTTATCACTTCATCTTGTATCCTATCTATGTTTTCGCTCAATACGAGGCAAATTCCAATGATATTCCATAGCTACCATTCGAATCATAAATACGATACAAAATGTAATATAGGCTGCTACAATTTGATGGTCGTTTTCATATAGATAAAAGTAAGAAATACTTCCTAATAATGCTGGTAACGCATAGACCTCTTCTTTCAATACACTAGGCGTACGATGCGCCAAGATATCTCGAATGATACCTCCCCCCACAGCGGTAACAACGCCAAGAATCACTGCCAACACCAAGTTATGAGGATTCGTGGCAATCCCTACACTAGCCCCAGTAATGGTAAACGAAGCCAGCCCTAAGGCATCTGCTGTAAGATATATTTTTGTCATTCCTTTACTTTCAAGATACCGATTCCAACCATATCGATACATCATAAATACAATGCCTACTGTAACCAATGTAATAGAAATGTACAACCCTGTTTGTAACGATGTTGGTGGAATACGACCTACTAGCACATCACGAACAATCCCACCACCAATAGCCGTCACCAATGCTAGGATTAATATACCAAAAATATCCATACGCCTCTGAATACCGAGCAAAGCCCCCGATATAGCAAACGCAATCGTGCCGATCACATCAAATAATAGCCATAAAACATCCATACAATGCCTCCTCATATGGATTTAGTATACCATTCTTCACAGGAAGATTCTATACAAAATAAAAGATAAAAAGCAAAAAGGACGGCTAAGCACCCGTCCTTTTTTATTTACCCTATAATGGGGACTATAACATTTGTTGAGTTAATTATATGCCATCTTGCTACAAAACACAATAAAAGCGCCTATGCAATGCATA
>CAUSMY010000147.1:0-4000 GCA_963533015.1 uncultured Veillonella sp. | reverse complement strand
TGTGGTAATCCGTATGGAAGACCCTATGTATGCTTTGGGGGCGCCTATGGTGGGGGCTTACAATCGGGAAAACTTTTATTTGCATGATGAGCTAGAGGCGCAAGGAGTGCAGCACATTAGTATCAATGAGGAAACGAAGACCATCAATTTAGAACAAATTGAAGCCTTAAAACCAGATTTAATTATTATGCGTGACTCCTTCACTCGTAGTACCTTTGATGCGTTGAGCAAAATTGCACCAACTGCAGCGTTTGAACTACAAGATGCGGAGCGTGCTTTGCTCACATTGGGCATAGTATTACATCGTGAAAAAGAGGCAGAGGCACGATTGCACAAGTATTACGATCATGTGAAAGAGGCTCGTATGGCCATAAAATCTCGTATTGGAGATAGTCCTCTGGCCTATATTCGGGTCATGAAAAAAGAAATACGGTTGTATCCGTATTCCTCTAGTGTGAATAGTCGATTCATTTTTGATTTGTTGAACATTACGCCGGATACGGAATCTTTGGTATTGGACGGTAAAAGTAATAATGCCGTATCTTATGAGATGTTGCCAGATATTGATGCGAAATATTTATTAGTAAGTACAGCCTTTGGGGCAAGTACTCGAACTACATCAGATCAGGTAGGAAAAGAGCTTCAAGATATGCAGTCCATGGAGATTTGGCATACGATTCCAGCTGTGCAAGAAGGTCATGTACATATGGTGAGTAATCAAGTGTGGAGTTCCCATGGGATAATAGCTAAGGAGAGAGCTATAGACGAACTTCGAGCTTGGTTAGCTCCATAGAGTCGTCCCTTGTTTCGCTATGTAGCCTGTGGCGTTCATAACTTAATGTGATGGAAGGGAAGAGCACGACATATTCCTCCACAAACTGATCCTTCGGTAGGTTTGCTCTGGAACATGCCGTGCTCTTCTTGTATCTGTGTCATTTAAGTAATAAAAGAACGCCACAAGGCTACTACTCGTAACTGCGTTCCTCAGGGGAATATATCAAAAATAAACGATTTGCTAAAAATTATGGTATAATAAAGGTGTTGCCTACCCCAATCTGCAACAGAAAGGGGGTGTTCTTGTGGATTTGCTCATTAATTTTCTTTGTTCTGTTGTGGCAGGTATAATTAGTGGTTATATTTGCAAATGGTTAGACAGACGATTTAAAGGCAACTAACCCAAAAGAGTCGGCTTCTCTATAAAAAAGCAAAACCCCCACGGCGGCAACCGTGGGGGTTTGTTGTTCATATGTGGAACTCATTAACTTTCTAGCAGTATTATAGCATATTTGTGTATAAAATGCAAAGTAACGAAAAAGCCTAACGAATAAGGTCTAATCCACCTTAACACGTTAGGCAATTTCGATTTAATAGTTCTCGAGATGAGCCTAACGCCTTCGACACGTTGGTGGCTCTTCTTTTGTTATGTTTAGTATAGCACAGTTATTTATAAAATACAAAGTATTATTGGAATACGATGGAGAATCGTATTCTAGCGGGTAATGCATCTCCAAATTTGTTGGTGCCAGGTGCAAATGGTACGGTTGGTACATAGGCTGCGACTGCATTTTGTTGGGCTGCGTTGGCATCGCCAGAGACCTGAACTGATGCGACTTGGCCGCTTTCGTAAATATCAGCGGTTACGTACACAGTACCAGATTGTCCAGGTGTCGGGTTAGCTGGCTGTAAGCTTCCCAATGGGGATGGACGATTCACGACTGTGGTCCTAGCTTCTTCTTCGGCAGCACGGGCGGCAGCATCTGCTTCTGCTTTGGCACGAGCGGCAGCTTCCGCGGCTTGTGACGAAGTATTAGAGTTTGTTGAAGAAGATTGCTTTGGCAAGGTACTTGGTTTTTGCTTTGGTACCTCTTGTTTTGGCGTGTCCTGTTTTGGTTGCTCTGGTCGAGGGTCTGGCTTCATGGCATCTGGAATTTCAGGGATAGCCACAGCTTCTTGTGGTTCAGGAGGAGCGCTTTCCTCTTGTGGAGGCTGCGCTTCTGCAGGCTGTGGCGATTCTGATGCTTGTTCCTGAGTACTTTCAGCCATACTCACCTCATAGAAGGTAGTTGTTGATTCATGAAATGGTTCCGTCACCTTGTTAAAGATAGCCGATGCCACAGGGATAAGAGCAATGTGTCCTGCCAAGGAGATGTAGAGGGCATATTTCCAAAATTTATCTTCCTTCACGGATTACCTCTTTTCTACGGCAATGGATAGTTTTTTCACACCTGCTTGTTTTAAAGCATCGAATGTTTCAATGACAAATCCATAGTTAACGTCTTTATCACCGTTTAGAATGACTTGTAAATCAGGATTTCGTTGTAGCTCAATTTGCACGCGACGAATCAATTGTTCTTTGTCGAGACTTTCTTTATTGAAAGCAATATTGCCATCCGCCATGACTGTGATATTCGCATGTTGGTTCATATCTAATTGAGCAGAGCTAGCTTGTGGTAAGCCCACTTTGAAAGTATTTTGTTGTACCATAGTCATGGTGCTAATCATAAAGAATACAAGAAGGAAAAAGATGATGTCAATCATTGGGATGATCATTAACTTCGGTTCTTCTTGTACTTTCATACTCCGAAGTTTCATTAAGCATTCTCCTTTTTATGAAGGAAACGAACGATGGAAGCCATCATTTGTTCCATATCAGATACGATTAAGTTGACTTTACGAGAGAAAATAGCGTGTAATACAAGGGCTACTGTAGCTACACATAAACCAGCAGCAGTGGCTACCAACGCTTCCCCTACGCCAGAGGTAATCGCCATCGGTTGGCCGTTGGATAAATCTAACACGCTGAAAGAATCAATCATACCTACAACGGTACCTAATAGACCTAAGATAGGTGCTAATGTAACAAATGTACTTAGTAAGCTCAAACGGTCTTGCAATACGTTGATAGTACGCATAGCTTGGGCTTCTAAAGTAGCTTCTACAGCAAATCCATCTTGTTGTGCAGTTACACCTTCCACAACCAATTGAGCCAATACATTGTCAGGATGCTCTTTGGCAAAAGCGAGAGCTTCTTTCACATTGCCCTGGGCAAATTTAGTAGTCATAGTTTCCTCAACTAAACGATTGGCACCTGCTGTTTTTCGGTATACCAATACACGATCGATGCCGATAGCGATAGTGAGTACAGAAATAATAAGGAATAAGTACATAACAGGTCCACCTTGGTGGAAAATAGATAACATTTGATTCATTACAAATACACCTTTCTGTAAAAAATACACCAAACCTTACACATAAAGAAAGACTACTTATATATAAGGGGAGAGTATAAAAAGTACCTTGTATATAAAGTAGCCTTACTTTTAGTGATATATATTATCATTCTATAGTTTGTGAGAGTAGAAGTCAACTGAATTATTATTCATATTTTAGATAGAATGATATAGGTTTTGCATACTTATTGTTGGTGTATTTATTGGGGTAGTTGTGTTAGTCAAAAATAAATATTTAATCTGTGGATAGATTTAATAAAAGAAAAGTACTATCAAAGTTATATGTGCGCAATTATTTATGTGTTGTATTTTGAAAGCTAGATAATTATAGAGTTAAACGGGGCATTGTGATTACAAGATCTCATATTAACTTGTTATGATGATAAAAAAGCTGTAACACAACAAATTATTGCGTTACAGCTTTTTATTTCTAATGCTCATAGTAGCGATTATCACCTTATATGTAATGTTACGACGTAAGTAGTCTTCTTTACGAACCTTTCGTAGGATATTGAAGGGCGTGTATAAATTAACTATTAAAAGTTAAAATATTCTTCATAGAACGGTTCAATTCGTTTCTGCTCATAATGAGCATTGGTAGCTTCTTTTCTTGTATTTTTATCATATTTACCACCAAAGCTAAGATAATTAAAGCTACCTGTTAACATATACTTTTTATCATATATAACAACTTTAGAGTGCACATTACCTTCTTTAATTTTTAGGTTCTTACTCAAATGTCGAAGTTCAGCAAAAAAGCTTTTCATATC
>CAUSMY010000146.1:0-4005 GCA_963533015.1 uncultured Veillonella sp. | reverse complement strand
ATTTAGTACTAAGTTCGTATTAATACATGAGAAAGCCTACCCTATGGTAGGTTTTTTTTATGGACTATAAGAGGTGTTATGAGAGAAGAAATATTAGACTTTTTTAAGGAAATATCCCCTGAATCCTATCATATTGAGGATGTACCTTACATATTAGGATACAAGGGAGCGGAAATAAAAGAATATTTTTCCATTTTATATCAATTAGAGCAAGAAGGATCTATTATGATACAAGATGGAGAATACGCTCACTATAATAAAATGGATGAGCCTCGTTTAACGGGAGTATATAAAGGAAGCAAAAAAGGATTTGGATTTGTGATTCCTTCAGAAGATGCTTTGCCAGATATATTTATTCCTAATGGCTGTGAAGGAACAGCCATGCATGATGATGTAGTGGAATACAAAATTACACGCAAAGGATCAAGTGAAAAAAAAGCAGAAGGAGTTATCCTACGTGTCATCACAAGAAATACGAATCGTGTGGTAGGGATTTATGAACGCCATAAACAAAGTGGTTTTGTCATTCCTCATAATGAACGATTGGGACAGGATATTTATATTCCGTTAGACGCAAGCATGGATGCAAGAAGTGGTGCTACCGTAGTAGTTGAACTTACATCTTGGCCAGAATTGCATCGTAAAGCAGAAGGCAAAATTGTAGAAATTGTAGGAGATAGTTCTACGCCAGATCTTGATGTATTATCGGTAATGGCTACTTATGATTTGCCCAAGGAATTTTCCAATGAGGTACAAGAAGAAGCAAAACAAATTTCTTTCACAGTAGAGAATGACGATCATCGATTGGATCTACGAGATATTGAAATGGTCACGATTGATGGAGAAGATGCAAAAGATTTAGATGATGCTGTACATGCCAAAATATTAGAGAGTGGCAATATTGAATTAGGTGTACATATTGCTGATGTTAGCCATTATGTACCTGTAGGGTCAGCCATTGATCGAGAGGCCTATAAACGTGGTACTAGCGTCTATTTAGTAGACCGTGTGATTCCTATGCTACCTGTGGAGTTATCCAATGGCATCTGTTCATTACAAGCCAAAGAAGATCGCTATGCGATGTCTTGTATTATGGAAGTGGACCCAAACGGTAAGGTAGTACAATACACTATTAAGCCATCTATCATTCATATTACACGTCGTTGTAGTTATAAGGAAATTTATTTAGCATTAGAAGAACATGTGATTCCTGACGATTTGGTGCCACTCATGGGTATGATACGTACATTGGAAACACTGGCATATCAATTGATGAAAATGCGTCAACAAGCAGGAGCAATTAGTTTTGATTTCCCAGAATATAAGGTATTACTAAATGACAGCGGTGTCCCACAACGTATTGTAAAAAAAGAACGGACTATTGCTGAAAAATTGATTGAACAATGCATGCTATTGGCTAATGAGACAGTAGCCACATTTTTAAATGAACGATTAGATACCTCTGTGTATCGTATCCATGAAGAACCTAAGGATACAAAATTAGAACAATTAGTTACTGTGTTACATCATGCGGGATACCCTGTAAGACTACCTGATCAAGTGGAACCATGCCATATTGAACACCTATTACAATCTGTCAGTGGAACAGAGATTGAGCCAGTTGCTCAAATTATGGTGCTACGGTCTATGCAGCAAGCGAAATATAGTTCACAAAATGTGGGACATTTTGGCTTGGCATCACCTATTTATACTCACTTTACATCTCCTATTCGTAGGTATCCTGATTTGATGGTGCATCGTTTATTGCGATATGTATTGGAAGGTAAAGCAAAACGATGGGCTCCCATTGCAGATGCGAATTATATAACCAATGGTGCTAGTCATTGTTCTGAAAGAGAACAAGTAGCTACAGAAGCCGAACGAGATACATTAGATATGAAAAAAGTCCAATATATGTCTCAATATATTGGCGAAAGCTTTGAAGGACATGTGAGTTCTATAACCGCTTTTGGGATCTTTGTAGAATTAGATAATGGTGTTGATGGATTAGTTCCGTTTAATTTGATGGACGATGATCATTATGTCTTTGATGAGCCACATTATATGGCGTATGGTAGACGAAGTGGTATGGAATATCACCTTGGCACACCTGTTACTGTAACAGTAGTGAAGGCAGATCCAGAAACCCGTCAAATTGATTTTGTTATGGGTGAAGTGGCCTATATTGATGGATATTTGCGACGCATTCAACGTCGTGAGACTACTAGCACAAGTAAACATAGAGATCGTAATAAGATACCAACTATAGAAGGTCGTAGTAAAAAGTATAAACAAGATGATAGCCATCATGGTAAAAGAGATACTACAAAAATTAGATTTACTCCCAATACAAATGCTACAGAGGCAGTAGAGACTATGCTTCGTAAATTAGATACTACCTCTAAAAAAGAGAAGAAACCATTTTACGAAACCATTAAGAAACGCAAATCACAAGAACGTAGGAAGAAAAAGAGGAAACGATAATGGCGAAAGAAGGAAATTCACTCATAGTAGATAATCGAAAAGCTAGACATGACTTTCATATACATGAAACCTATGAGGCTGGCATAGCCTTGACAGGAACAGAAGTGAAGTCTATCCGTGCTGGTCGCATTAATTTAAAAGACGGTTTTTGCAGAATAGAGAATGGCGAGCTATTCCTTTATCAAGTGCATATTAGTAAGTATGAACAAGGCAATCAATTTAATCATGAACCAGAACGGACTCGTAAACTGCTTATGCATAAACGAGAAATCCATAAATTATTAGGACAAGTGAAAGAAAAAGGATACTCTTTGATCCCCTTGAACTTTCACAATAGTCATGGCTATGTAAAGGTAACAGTAGGCCTTGTAACGGGCAAGAAGAACTACGATAAACGACAAGACATGGCTGAACGCGATGCAAAGCGGGATATTCAGCGACGAATGAAGGAACAGTTGCGATAGATTACAGTATTTATAATCTTCTATGGTATAATAAAATGATGTATATACATATTTGAGGAAAGGAGAGTCTATGCTAGTCGATTTCCACATGCATACTAATATCTCTGATGGCACATATGTGCCTAAAGATTTACTTGCATTAGCTAAACAACAACAAATCCAAGCCTTATCAATTACTGATCATGATGAAGTTGGGGCATATACACAGTTAACAGCTGAAGATACAGCAGGAATAGAACTGTTTCATGGTTGTGAATTTAGTACGTATTATAAAGAAAAAGAAGTACATGTATTAGGTTATCAATTTTCATTAGACTATCCCGAAATACAGGAGTATATTACGCATTTTAAAGAGGTACGTCGATCAAGAATTCATAAGATGGTAGATAAATGTGTAGAAGCAGGTTATGATATTTCTCATCAAGAATTAGTTGATACATTTACGGATGATGTGTCTTTTGGTCGCCCCCATATTGCACAACTCTTAATTGCTCATGGGTATGTCAAAACTGTTGGCGAAGCATTTGAAACTATATTACATCCTAATGGACCTTGCTTTGTACCAAAAGAAAAATACTCACCTCTTGAGGCCATTGATCTCATTCACCGTGCAGGTGGAATTGCTGTATTAGCACATCCCATACAGGTAGGTAATGAAAGATATGTTCACGAATTATTGACCTTGCCCTTCGATGGTGTAGAAGTATATCATTCTAGCCATACTGTAGAAGATAGCTTACGATATAAAAAACTAGCCATAGAAAAAGGCTTGTTGCTATCTGGAGGATCTGATTTCCATGGTATACAGGGTAGATTTCCTGAAAGTATTGGTATTGGTGAGTATGAAATACATGAGCATTGGGTAACGGATTTTATGAGAGCCCTTCGAGGTGCCTGAGAGGTAAATTATGGATGTCATTGCATTTATTGGACCTAGTGGAACAGGAAAAAGTCATAGAGCATTAGTGGTAGCACATGAACACCATGCATCATGTATAATTGATGACGGCATTTTAATTCATAACAATCGCATTGTTGGTGGATTTTCTGCTAAACA
>CAUSMY010000145.1:0-4084 GCA_963533015.1 uncultured Veillonella sp. | reverse complement strand
GGACGAGTGTAACATAAATTATTCAATTTGTAAATTTTTAAAAGTCTTTTAAAATTGATATACTTTTTTATTTGTTAATCTTTTTATAAAAGTATGAAAAGTATATAGATAACCCATTAAGAACTGTTACTTTCGCTCTTCTAGTTCTAACCAACGCAATGTACTCATCTCTAGCTCTTCGACTGCTTCTTCACGGTCTCGTACCGTACTTTCAATAGCACTATAATCACTGCCACCTTGTGCAATCATCGCATCATAGGCTTTCACCAAACCTTCTAACTCAGAAATTCTAAGTTCCAGCTGTGCTAACTCAGCCTCTTCACCTAAGGTCAGTTTCTTTTTAGGTATATTGGTATCTTGATCTATCCTATCCACGGTATTACTTTCAGTAGTAGGTGTCGGATCAGTTATATCCCTATCTACAGTACCTTCCTCTGTACGTAGACTATGACCTTCCTGACCTGTACGTGATTTAGGAACAGTACTATTAGTGCCTACTTCTACGGCATGGCGTAATACACCTCGTTTTGTATCACCACCAATGGATTTGCTTTCATCCGCTTCATAGTCGGAATAGCCACCATGATACACCTCAATGTGACCTGCCCCAGTGAATACAAATAGCTTGTCCACCACACGGTCCAAAAAGTATCGATCATGGCATACGGTAATCACGATGCCACTGTAGGAGTCCAAAAAGTCCTCTAATACTTCTAAGGTAGGAATGTCTAAATCATTGGTCGGTTCATCTAAGAGGAGCACATTGGGCGCATCCATCAAAATACGAAGCAAAAACAATCTACGTTTCTCCCCACCCGACAGTTTACGGATAGGCAACCCATGATGGGATGGAGGAAATAAAAAGCGTTCCAACAATTGTCCTGCACTCAAAGAGCTGCCATCTGGTAGGTGCAAGTAGGAGCGATTTTCTCGGATGTAATCCAGCACACGTTGATCTTCTTTAAATACAGGGAGTGTCTGTGAAAAGTAGCCAATCTTGACGGTTTCCCCTCGTCCCATTGTTCCCTGTGTTGGTGTTAACTCCCCTTGAAATAGTTTCATCAATGTAGTCTTGCCAATGCCATTAGGACCTACGATGCCAATGCGATCATGACGCACCATATGATACGTAAAATCTCGAATCACTTCGCGACCTGTATCGTAGGAAAAGGACATTTTTTCTATATCAAAAATAGTGTTACCTAAACGAGAAGCCAGTACAATAGGATCTACGGTGCCTGTTTTTTGTCGTTTTTCCATTGCCTTCAGTTGCTCAAACCGTTGCAATCGAGCCTTTTGCTTAGTTGTACGGGCTTTCGCTCCGCGACGCACCCATTGTAATTCACTGGCAATCAGTTTCCGTCTTTTTTCCTCGATGGCATCTAATTGTGCTTCTCGTTCTTCTTTTAGCGATACGTAAGTTTCATACGTTTCTTGAAATTCATAAATGGTTTGGTTCGATAATTCCCAAATGGTATTGCATACGGCATCTAAGAAATAGCGATCATGCGTGCTTAGTAACACCGCTCCTTTTCTGTCTTTTAAATACAATTCTAACCATTCAATAGTAGCTTCATCCAAATGGTTTGTGGGTTCATCCAGCAATAAAAGGTCACAAGGGTATACCAAAGCTCTTGCCAACGCCAACCGACGTCGCTGCCCGCCTGATAAATTCTTTGCCGGCCCATACACATCGTGAAAGCCTAAGCGGGTTAAAATCATCTTCGCTTCTTGCTCTACAATCCAACCTTCTTCTTCATCCATCCGTGCCAACAGTTTCATGTACGCTGGAGACTCTGGCTCCTCTAAGGCTCTTTCAAAGTCTCGTACTAAAGTTAGCTTTGGATGCTCTCCTAATAAGACATTATCTAGTAAGGTCCCTGACTCATTGATATAAGGATCTTGTTCTAATCGATGAATCGTGGCCTTTCCATTGCGTTCGATGTCTCCCTTATCTGGCTCTGCCGTACCTTCTAGTACTTGTAATAACGTGGTCTTTCCCGTTCCGTTCACTCCGATAAGACCAATTCGATGGTGCGAAGCAATGGTGACATTGACGTCTTTAAATAGCAACCGAGTGCCATATGATTTTTCTATTTGTTGTAAGGTTAAAATATTCATAACTATATATTTATATGATTCCTAATTCTTGTTTTAATGCACTTTGTAATATTTTAGAAAATGTAAGAGTTCTTTCCTCTGTTTACTGTCCTTACTATAGTATGCGCGTATACGTATGTCAACTATATGTTTCCATTGACACACCTACTTTCATAGATTAGAATAAACGTAATATGCGTATTAATTACAAGGAGGTTGTCATGGACACTGACACGGTTCAGCAAGAGTTTGAAAATATTGGTTTTGAAATTGTAGAAGTTGATGAACGAGATGTACTGTTATACGAGCTATCGGATGGTAGCGAAGAGGAAGCTGGTCAATACGCCATTGTTTCTGATGATGATGGTCGCATTCCTACATCAATGGATACGCCTATTATTGTATCCGTGTATGATGATAATGATACATTTCAATGGAGTGTAACGCTTCCGAATGGTGATGAGTTGAAAGATTTATTCTTACGTGTGGAAAGTGCGGAAGAATTGCTAGATACATTACAAGAGATTCGTCAAGAAAACATTGAACGTTATGATTCTGAAATGGACTCCTATACTGAATAAGAGCACAAAAAAGACAAAACAGATACTCTCTGTTTTGTCTTTTTTATGTATGAATCATTTTTTGACAGGCTTTGACAATTTCTTCAGCGCCATCTACTTGCCATGCTTTTGCCGCTTCATGCATGGCTTGTAATCGTTCTTGATTCTGTAATAATGCCCCGACTACATCATCGAGGTTCTCGATATGACGAGCCCATTTGCCACAGCCTTTTTGTTCTAACAATTCTGCATTGGCTTCTTCTTGCCCTGGAATGGCATTAAAGAACACCATTGGTACTCCAATAGTAACTCCTTCCATACAGGTCAGAGCCCCTGGTTTAGTCACGAGCAATGTCGCTTTTCGCATTAGGTTAGGGATCTCATTAGTGTAGCCATAGATATAAATAGGTCGTTCTAAGGAATCCTTGATACGATGTAAAGAATTGTAGAGGGCATCATTTAACCCTGCTACCACATGGATTTCATCAATACCCGGCACCTTATCTAAGCGTTGTAAAGCCTCTTCTACACAACCTAGGCCTAATCCACCACCCATGAGAAGGATCCGTTTACATGACTCACTACCATAAGGCTCTGTTAAAGGCTCGTAAAAGTGTCGCATAATCGGTATGCCTGTAACATGAATTTTTTCAAGGGGCACTTCCATATTTAATAGTTCGTATACCATAGCCGGCGTAGCTACATGGTAGGCATCTACTTCCTCATAGCGCCAGAATTGGTGAGCTGCAAAATCTGTCATCACAGCCGCAATAGGAATATCGATTTTCTTATGCCGTTTGAGTACACTGGCTGCACCGCACGGAAATGGATGGGTACATACGATTAAATCGGGTTGTTCTTTTTGGATTAGTTTTTCCATACGGTTCTTCAGCATCCAAGATACCACCGTTTGGGCTACACTGCCCTTCCATTCACCTCCAGACCAACGATAGACAATATCATAGAGGAATGGGAAAAAATCCAACATTTTAAAATAGGTTTCTTTCAATAAATTATCAAAAGAAAAGGTATCTTTTCCCAAAAAGTCCACATGGTGTATTTCAGCTGTCGGATCTTGTTGTTCCCAATATTCTTGAATGGCCAATGCCGCTTGTGTATGCCCAGTGCCAATCGAAGCCGATACAATTAAAATGCGCTGTCCCATGCGACCTCCTTTCCTTAGATAGCCTCTAACCTATTCTTTGCCCTTTGAGTAGAACGCAGTCACATATTACATTACTCCTATTCTATCACAATTTAAGAGAGATACAAAACTTTCCACGGCCCCTTTTACCGATTCTATCCAAATGAAGCATTCCTGTATTAACGTAAACCATGACTGTAATATCTATGACTTTTTTATGGATAGCTATTTATAAATAAAGAGCCCTAACCAATGTGTTAGAGCTCTAATTAGTTCGTAT
>CAUSMY010000144.1:0-4116 GCA_963533015.1 uncultured Veillonella sp. | reverse complement strand
CTTTTGTCCACAATGTTTTATATTTGACAGCTTAGTTGTGGATTTTTTCTATCATTTTCTCGTCGGTACGAATGACTTTAGCAGGGCTACCCACTACTAGAGAGTGTGGAGGGATTTCTGTACCTTCTAATACAAGGGCACCAGCGCCGATGATAGAGCCACGGCCAATGTGACAACGGCTAAGAACAATAGCTCCCATTCCTACTAATACGTGGTCTTCTAACGTAGAAGCGTGGATGATTGCACTGTGGCCGATGGTAACAAAGTCGCCAAGGATACAAGCATGGTCATCATCTACATGGAGTACAGAGTTGTCTTGTACATTAGAGTAACGACCGACAACAATTTTATTGACATCTCCGCGAGCCGATACATTTTGCCATACAGAGGCATATTCTTTTAGTTCAACATCGCCAGCAAGCTCAGCACCTGGCATAGCATGACTTTTTGGGTCTAATTTTGGATATTTTCCTTTAAATGGTAACATGTTATCCTCCTATATAATGCTGCGTGAAGTTAGTACTGTATGAGAATCCCCTTGGCTTTGATCATTCGCCAAGAGGATGTAGTGCATGTATTAGACAGTATTGTACTAGTCATTAGTTGTAAAAGTTTAGATAAACTGTTGTGCTTTTTTAATCGCTTCTTTCGCTTCAGCAACAACGGATTCTACAATTGTTTTAGCAGGTTCAATAGCGGTTAATCGATTTAAGCCTTGGCCTACCTGCACAACACCGTCTACTATATCGCCATCCACGGCAGCTTTTTTGTTTGTACCAATGGCCATAGCAGTCAACTCACTTTTAGGAGCACAACTATATTCAGCTTCTAAATAACGAGCTGTAAATTCGCTTTTTAATCCTCGCACACCATGGTTGAACGTCAATCCTGTTACTGTAGAATCAGTATCCGTCGCATTAATGATGGCATCTTTACAGTTTTGATGCATTTTACATTCTGCAGCCAAGATAAAGCGAGAGCCCATTTGTACGCCAGCAGCTCCCATAGTTAGACCAGCAGCAAGTCCACGGCCATCAACAATGCCACCTGCAATGACAACAGGAATAGTAACTTCTGGAACTACATTTTCTAGTAGTGCCATCGTTGTTTGTGTACCGATGTGACCACCAGCTTCTTGACCTTCGATGATAATGGCATCGGCTCCTGCAGCAGCAACCCGTTTTGCTAGCTTTACATTTGGAACAACAGGGATAACCTTAATGCCTGCTGCATGTAATGGTTCAATGAAAGGAACTGGATTGCCGGCGCCTAATGTAACGAACGCAGGCTTTTCTTCTACGATGACAGCTAAGATATCGTCTAAGTTCGGTGCCATTAACATCAGGTTTACACCAAATGGTTTATCAGTTAAGGATTTGCATTGACGAATTTCTTGGCGCACCCACTCCGTATCGCGGCCGCCAGTGGCGATAACACCAGTAGCACCAGCGTTGGCTACGGCAGCAGCTAATGTATGTTCTGAAGTCCAAGCCATAGCGCCTTGGATAATAGGGTATTGAATACCTAATAATTCTGTTAAGCTAGTTTTCATAGTACCTCCTATATAGAGTGGTTTCTGTAAAAGAAATCACAGGGAATTTCAACATGCTTTCATTATAGCCTAATAGAATGAAAAAATATAGTTGCTATAAAAGAAGTCTAAAACAATGTATAATATAAGTACTCCTATTATTAAATTATATCTGTAAAAGTTTGTGATAGGTTATTTTTGATAGGTGTAGAATTAATAGAAATGTAATTTTGTAGACACTCGGTATGAACTTAAGTATACACATAAGGATAGACATAAAAGAGCGATATCTCGCATAGAGATACATCAATTAAATAACTTGTGGTGATGCAAGTACATACATTAGGAGTACAAGTTGTAAAGGAGGACTTATGAAAAAGTCATGGTTAATTGGTTTAGGTATTGTAGGTATTCTTTTAATTTGGATATTTAGTTCCTACAATGGATTAGTACAAACGGAAGAACAGGTGAATGGTCAGTGGGCACAGGTGCAAACACAATTGCAACGACGCTCTGATTTAATTCCGAATTTGGTAAACACTGTAAAAGGTTATGCATCGCATGAAAAGGATAGTATCCAAGCAGTAGCAGATGCACGAGCTAAACTAGGTGGTGCGAAGACGGTGGAAGAAACGGCAAAAGCAAATCAAGAGTTAAGTAGTGCTTTGAGTCGTTTACTAGTTGTAGTAGAAAACTATCCAAACTTAAAAGCAGATGCAAATTTTAGAGCATTACAAGATGAATTGGCGGGTACAGAAAATCGTATTGCCGTGGCTCGTAAAGATTATAATGGTAGTGTACAAGCTTATAATTTAACGATCCGTACACTACCAGCATCATTAATTGCTGGCTCTATGGGATTCCAAGTAAAACCATACTTTGAAGCTGATCAAAATGCACAAAGTGCGCCTAAAGTACAGTTTTAATTCTGTATATAGATTGGCTATCTTATTAGGGAGGTAGAATGACAAAACGATGGACATGGGCTGTTAGTATTAGCCGTGTATTAATAACTATATGGATGCTTGTTGCTAGTGTCTCTGTCTTTGCCTTAGATGTGCCCCATCCCCCTAAGAATGGGTATGTATTAGATCAAACACAGAGTTTAAGCAAAGAAGAAATTCAGACTATAAATCAAATGGGCTTGGAACTAGAGAAAAAGACTAAAGCCCAAATCGCTGTGTTAGTGGTCCCAACGTTGGATGGTGAAGATGTAACAGACTATGCGAATCGAGTATTCCGTTCCTGGGGGATAGGTCAAAAAGAAGCTAATAATGGTATTTTGTTCTTAGTAGCCTTGAAAGATAGACAAATGCGTATTGAAGTTGGCTATGGGCTAGAAGGTGCTATCAATGATGCTAAGGCAGGCCAAATATTAGATGAGTATGCGAGTCCAGCGTTTAAACAGGGGCATATAGGTCAAGGTATAGTCGCTACCTATCGAGTGCTGGTAGGTGAGGCTGCCAAGGAATATGGCGTATCCATTGATGGAAGTCAAACTGATACAGGTACAGAGAGTGCACCGTTGACAACTTTTGAGCTCCTATTGATAGGTGTGGGCATATTCTTATTGGTCATTGTTGATTTTGCATTCTTGGGAGGAACCTTAACACAATCTTTGCTGTGGATACTTGCTTCTGGACGAGGTAGAGGTAATTCTGGACGTTCAGGAGGCGGCGGGTTCGGAGGATTCGGCGGTGGCTCTTCCGGAGGCGGTGGAGCCAGTCGACGTTGGTGATATGTACGCATTCGTTGAGGGTATTCAATATGTTGTACTAAACAGTTGCTATGCGTAGTTTGCAAATAGGTATACGAAAATAACATAGAAAAAGATTGAGAATATATTGAAAGTTTTCGATTGTGGTGGTATACTGTTTACAGATGAAGTATCTGAGATAACTAGTTAGTACGAAAGGTGGTGCACACGATGGATAAAAAATACGTTTGCGTAGTATGCGGTTGGATTTATGACGAAGCTGTTGAAGGCGTTAAATTCGAAGATCAACCAGCTGATTACCTTTGCCCAGTTTGTGGGGTTGGTAAAGACCAATTCGAAGAAATGTAATTAATTTATTTGGTAAATTAATCCACATACATAAGGGCTCTCCAGTAGGAGAGCTCTTTTTCACATGATAAATCAGTGCTAAGTCTTGTATGAGTTTTTAGGAAAATCAATAACATATAGTGCTAGTATTTGACAAAGATAGTATAGGTAGCTATAATAGTATAGTCGAGGTAAAATTATGAAACTGCAAGTAGAGCAAGCAAAAGAACAGATTGGACGTATAGTCCCTTTTCTATGTACGACATCAGGGGATGATCTTGGTGACGTATCTGCTTTTCCTTGGAGCCGTCATGATATAACCATTAGTGGTGAGCTTCGTTACGATGGTCAACATTATGTGGTGAATGGCACGATTACGACAAATGGACATTATGAGTGCTCAAGATGCTTAACCGATACTAATTATACCCATACTGTTCCATTTGAAGAGACTTTTGGTGTTTCACATTCCACCTATGGAGACGATGATGTGATTTTTTTCGATGGGGAAGAAATCGATCTAACGGAGACCATTCGGGAA
>CAUSMY010000143.1:0-4126 GCA_963533015.1 uncultured Veillonella sp. | reverse complement strand
AGAAAAACCAAGCGTTACAGCAGCACCTTTATTTGGGAGCGGTGATTTATTTACGCAACCTGTCCTCGATCAGTTGCTGAAACTAGACATTATGAGTATGACCCCCATCGAGGCCATCAGTGAATTATATCGTTTACAAGAAGAAGCGAAACAAGGAGGTGGCAAGTAATGCCAACCATTCATGTCCTAGATGAAACGACTATTAATCAGATAGCAGCCGGCGAAGTGGTAGAACGCCCTGCCTCTGTTATTAAAGAGTTAGTAGAAAATGCTATCGACGCAGGGGCTACTTCCATTGAAGTAGAAATTGCAGAAGGTGGCATCGAATACATGCGCATTACCGATAATGGGTGCGGCATGTCCGAAGTAGATGCACGGCTAGCCGTTTTACGTCATGCTACTAGTAAAATTCGCAGTGCCGACGATTTATACGACATTGCTTCCTTAGGTTTTCGTGGTGAAGCCATTGCCAGCATTGCCTCCGTATCTAAGTTTACCTTACGGACCCGTCAGGAAACGGATACTATGGGCACACGGATTTATATCGAAGGTGGTCATATGGTGGACTGCGATCCATGTGGTACATCGGTGGGTACTTCCATTGAGGTGAAAGATTTATTTTATAATACCCCTGCTCGTAGAAAGTTTTTAAAGTCTACACGAACAGAGGCGAATAAAATCCAAGATATGATAGGCAAATTGGCACTTAGTCATACTCATATAGCGTTTAAATGTGTGGTAGATTCCCGCGTGACCATCATGACACCGGGAAATCATAAGATGGTGGATACGATCGCAGCACTCTACGGATTTAAAGTCAGTGAAGACGTATTTCCCATTGCCTATGAAGCAGAGGGTATTTATGTGGAAGGTGTGGTCAGCAAGCCAACAGTGCTAAAAAGTAGCCGTCAATGGCAGACGTCGATTGTCAACCAACATGTTATTTCCTATAAAGCCATCTACAAGGCTATCGATACGGCCTACCACGCACTATTGCCGAAAGGTGGCTATCCATTGGTAGTCTTGCAAATTGTGGTTCCGCCGGGGACGGTAGATATCAATGTGCATCCACGAAAAAGCGAAATTAAATTCTCCGATGATAAACCAGTCTTTAAAGCTGTGTATAACAGTATTTTACAAGCTTTAGAACATCCGACGCATAATGTGACTAGCCAGCAAGAAGAAAGTATTGCTACAGCTATCGACTACGATAAAGTATTCACTGGACGTTCTCAAGGGTTTACAGTGATGCGTGAAAAAACAGAGGCTCTGATGGATACCATCCGTCAAAAGGGATACACAGCACCACAGCGCACGATCTATGAACAAAGTAACTTTAACGAATCACTGAATGTGAATGAAAACTTTGTGCCTAAAAGTTATACACAGGAAGATAAAGACCGATTCAGAGCTATCCGTGAATCACGGCCTAATTTAGTGCCAAGTTCTGTAGAGCCATATATGAACCATACTGGAAATGAATTCGTACCGGGAGATTTAACTGCATCACAAAGAGTAGCAGGTGATTTTCACACTGGAGGAGCTATTAGTATAGATGGTTCCTATGATGCTGATCATGGTAATTTATATAATACTAATGCTAGTAAAACAGCAGCTAACCACGGATTACTACCTATGGGGCAAGTGGCATCTTGCTATATTTTGGCGAAAAAAGGTAACGATTTATATATTATCGACCAACATGCAGCGCACGAACGTGTGCGGTATGACAAGTTATGCAAATCTTCCGAGGCCATCCCTATGCAGGAATTATTAATGCCTATGCACATGGATGTTAGCGAGGAAGAGTTAACATTGGCGGAAGAACAGAGAGATGCATTGTTAGATTTAGGATTCCAAGTAGACCAAGGAGGACCCGCTTCCTTACGTATTGATGGACATCCTGTGGATATCATTGAAAGCAAAGTTCCAGAAATTTTACAATATGTATTTTCCTACATGCATGATCATCAAAGTCCAAGTGCAGCGCAATTACGTCATGAAATGTTGGCCTATGCTTCTTGCCGTGGTGCTATTAAAGCAGGACATAATCTAAACTTGGTTCAAATTGATGCTTTATTACAAGACTTATTCAACACGGAAAAGCCTTATGTATGTCCTCACGGACGACCTACGATCATTAAATTTACACCAGACGAATTAGGAAAACTATTTTTACGGAGTTAATATGTATCTCATTAGCACAAGTTCAAAGACAAATGCATATCTCATTGAACAGGCTAAGGAGCTGAGTCAACTCTTGCAAATGCCCTATGTACCACGTAACTATCAATCTGTGGAAGATTTGTTAGAGGCACATCACTGCGGTGGTGCCTTAGTCGTTACTAAGGTAGGCCCCTCTTTTGTGACAAAAGAGGGAATACCCCATCAATTTCATCTGTCTATGGCACATTTGCGCTTGTTAGAAATTGATCGTGGAAATACAGACCATCTGCTACGAGCTATCGGCTATGAAACGGTCACATCTGTTTTAGATTGTACCGCTGGATTAGGTTCAGATAGTGCTGTTATCAGCTATGGTTGTCCACAGTTAACACGTCATACGGCGATTGAAGGACATCCTATCTTAGGGTATATTACAAATTACGGATTTCGACACTTTCAGCATAAAAATCCAAGTGTAACAGAGGCGTTGCGCCGTATTCAATTGGTCATTTGTAATTATCAGGAGTATTTACAACAGATAGAACCTAATCGGTATGATGTTATCTATTTGGACCCTATGTTTGAAAATCCTGTCTATGAAAGTCCTCAATTTCAGCAGTGGCGCGGTCATTTATTAGAATCTAAGATATCTTCAGACATTGTAGAACTCGGCTTGGAGAAATCGAAACGTCTGGTTATTAAAGAGCGCAAAGGCAGTCGTCTATTCAAAGAGATACCACCCATAGAAATGGTGGGTGGCAAATATAGTTCCATTGCCTATGGTATCTATGAAAGGAGGTAAGATGAACCAGTTAATCACCATTTTGGGGCCTACCGCAGTAGGGAAAACAGCCCTTACCTTGCGAATGGCGGAAACTTTACAATCTCCTGTACTATCTGGAGATGCGTACCAAATCTATAAAGGGTTGAACATTGGCACCGCCAAGCCTACCCTTGAAGAATTGAACAGGGTGCCTCACTATTTCATCGATACCCATGAGCCTAATGACTCGTACAGTGTGGCAGAGTTCAATGCACAAGCTAACACTGTTATAGATGCCGTTAACAAAAATGGTAAGCTTCCCATCTTATCTGGTGGTACAGGGCTGTATGTTCAATCCTTGCTAGAAGGATATGACTTTTTAGATGTGCCTCGTAATGAAAGTTTACGCCTTGAATTAGATAACATCTTTGATACCTCTGGATTAGAAGGTTTGCAAGCCTATGCCAATGAATTGGCTGAAAAAGAATGTCTTACGTTACCATTCCAAGATAAACATCGCCTTTACCGTGCCATCGAGTGTGTCTTAGCTGGTGAAGGACATGCTTTACTAACGCCATCAAAAGAAGGATTAGTCTTTCATGGACCTGTCATTGGCTTAGAACGATCTAGAGAAGAGCTATACGAACGGATTAACCTTCGAGTAGAGTATATGGTTCGAGATGGATTATTTGAGGAAGTAGAACAGCTGTTGGAATCTGGCGTAAAACCAGATTCGCAGGCTTTTAAAGGCATTGGATATAAAGAAATTATTCCTTACTTTCACGGGGAATATTCAAAAGAACGGGCTATTGAATTAGTCCAACAACATACACGACAATTTGCAAAGCGGCAAATTACGTGGTATAAACGGATGCCATATATTCAGTGGATTCACATTACACCAAATCGCAGTGAAGAAAGTATTTATGAGGAAGCTATGGAACTAGTTCAAGCTAGTTTTAAAAATTTTCAAATATGACATAGATAGGTATAGTTAGCTTATAAGGATTATGTATCAAAACTAGTTTGCTATATATAGAAAGGAATAGAATGACTGTAGAAGAAATCCGTCAACAGGCTCTTGAGTTAGCTGAAAAAGAGTTCAAAAAATTTGAGCCTGTGGCGTTATATAATACAAAAAAAGTACTGGAAGCATTTAAAGACTGCCAGCTTTCAGATTATCATTTTAATGGAACC
>CAUSMY010000142.1:0-4134 GCA_963533015.1 uncultured Veillonella sp. | reverse complement strand
TTGCGGATCAAGGATTACCCATTACATTGGCTTTATGCTTACACGCTACGACAGAGACTACGAGAAAAGTGATTATGCCAATTGGTGCTACCTATGTATTGCATGATGTATTAGATGCGGTTAGTGAATATTATAAAAAAACAGAACGCCGTGTCACATTTGAATATATACTAATTAAAGATGTGAATGCTTCTGAGAAAGAAGCTCATGAATTAGGCCAAATTGCTAAAAAGTTTCCTCATTGTAATGTAAACTTAATTCCTGTTAATGGAAATGAGCATATTAATTTATACAAACCAGCTATGAAAGCAATGCAAGATTTCAAACGAATTGTAGAGTCCTATGGTGTCTCTGTTACAATTCGTAAAGAAATGGGTGATGAAATACAAGCGGCGTGTGGTCAATTAAAGATACAACATCAACAATCTTTGAAAGAAGGGATGTAATGATTAGTTTAGGGGTTAGTAAAACAGGGTTAGTTCGTCAACGAAATGAAGATAGATTCTATGCCAAAGGGCCACTTCTTATAGTGGCAGATGGTATGGGTGGCTATACCGGTGGTGAATATGCCAGCACTATGGTAGTAGATACTATCGTGGATGTCATTGAAAGGGCAGATATAATTACTGTAGATGTATTACGTGAGGCTATTTTAGAAGCGAATCGTATGGTCTTTGAAAAAAGTCAATCCTATAAAGAATTAGAAGGTATGGGTACTACTGCTGTAGTAGCCTATGTAAAGGAAGATACTTTATTATGGGCTCATGTAGGAGATAGTCGTCTATATATCTATGGTGATAGCCAGTTACGTAGAATGACAAATGACCATTCTATGGTACAAGAGTTGGTAAATGCAGGTACGATTACAGAAGCTGAAGTGATTCATCATCCAAAGCGGAATATGCTAACAAGAGCTATAGGTGTATATGATACAGTAGAAGTTGATACAGGAATGGTTGAAGTTCATGAAGGTGAACGAATCCTACTATGTAGTGATGGTTTATCTGGTTATATTGAAGAAAGTCGTATTGAAGAGATACTTTCAGAAGAATCATCTGAAAGTAGAGTTCTGGAAGATTTAGTGCAACTTGTATATGATGCAGGTGCACGTGATAATGTAACAATCATACTTGGACGAATATAAAGAGGTGACATATGGATAGACATACATTAGTAGGATTAGTCTTTGACCATCGTTATGAAGTAAGACAAAAAATTGGTGTCGGTGGTATGGCTGATGTATATCAGGGTAAAGATACATTGTTGGGAAGGCCTGTAGCTATTAAAATTTTGCATCAAAACTTTGGTAGTGATCAAGATTTTGTGGCGCGCTTTAAACGAGAAGCACAAGCGGCAGGTAAATTGAATCATCCCAATGTAGTGAGTATGTATGATGTAGGCTATGACCAAGGCTATCATTATATCATTATGGAATATGTGGCTGGTTGTACATTAAAAGAATATATTCAACATCATGCACGTGTTTCTGTACAAGAAGCTGTTAAAATTACAATTGCTATAGCGGAGGGGCTTGAACATGCGCATGCAATGGGCATCGTACACTGTGATGTGAAACCACATAATATTTTGATTACAGATACTGGTAGAATCAAAGTAACAGACTTTGGGATTGCTCGGGCTATTAATTCTGCGGCGACGATGATGTATACTAACTCTGTTATGGGATCGGCCCATTATATTTCTCCCGAACAAGCCAGTGGTAAAAGCATCAATGTCAGTACAGATATATACTCTTTAGGCGTGGTATTATATGAATTGTTGACAGGAGAAGTTCCTTTCCGAGGTGAAACGCCTGTTAGTGTGGCCTTACAACATGTTAAGGATAGAGTAGTTGCTCCTAGAATTAAAAATAACTTAATACCGCCACAGCTAGAACAAGTCGTGTTAGTTGCTCTTGAGAAAGAGCCAGGCAAGCGATTTGGATCTATTTCTGAGATGATTCAGGCCTTGCGTATGTCTTTAGGATATCGTGGAGGCACTTCTGCTAGACCTATGCAACATGATTTTGCTACTCAGGTGTTACCACCAATGGATACCGAGGTATTAGAAGAAGAGGAAGAATCTCAAGATGGCATTTTTGCTAAATTGGGCAGCTTACCTCGTAAATATATTTTTGGAGGAGCCTTATTTGCATTCATACTAGCTTTTTTATGGGCATTTTTAAGCTTCGGTAATTTCTGGAGTAATTCTACTGTAGATGTACCAAATGTGGTTGGTAAGCAGTTAAGTGTGGCTACACGTTTATTAGAAGAACGTCATTTACGGGTATCTAGTTCAGAAGTAACGAATTCAGATGTTCCAGCAGGACAAGTTATTTCTCAAAGCCCAGAGCCTGGTGAATCGGTAAAAGAACAACGATTAGTTCACTTGGTGGTAAGTAAAGGAGCTGGAGATATTACAATTCCTGATTTACAAGGTATGAGCTTTGATCAGGCAAGAGAGAAATTAAAATCTTTAGGGCTATCTATTGGTAAGGTTACTTATGTCAGTGATACGAGTAAAGATGATGGCGTAGTCATCAGTCAAGGGTTACAAGCCGGTGGTAAAGCATCTAAAGGAGCTACCGTTGATATTACGGTAAATCAAACGAAGTCTTCTACTATAGAGATTCCTAATGTAGTGGGTATGACTATTAAAGAAGCTAAAGAAGCTCTAGGTAATTTAGGATTAAGCATCAGTAAAATTTCTGGCTCAAATGAAGATACAGCCATTGTTACAGATGTGAGTCCTGCCCCAGGATCATCTGTCAAACGAGATGAAAGTGTAAGCTTAGTAGGTGAGGCTAAAGCTGATAAAAAAGATTCGCAATCTAGCAAAAATAGTGGGCCTACAAAAGGTGAAATTGATGTGACAGTATCATATGGAAAACCATCACAGCACATCAAAGTTGTTATCATAGATGATGAAGGAAGGCGTGTGGTCTATGACGGTACCAATGCCCCAGGTGATCGAATTGTAAAACGTGTTTCTGGTAGTGGAAATGTACGAGTACAGACCTTCTTAAATGGCGCATTAGTACAGGAACAATCCTTATAGGAGATAGCATGGAACAAGGTGTTGTAGTTAAGAATATGAATGGCTACTTTTACGTACAAATACAAAATGGTGAAGTACGTGAATGTAAAGTGAGAGGCCGATTGAAAAAAGACCGGTATTCCTCGCTGGTGGGGGAAACGGTTACCATCACAGATGATGGTTGGATTGATGGTATAGCGGAACGTAGAAACTCTTTACGTAGACCGGCGATTGCTAATATTGATCAAGTAGTAGTTGTGGTGGCTGCAAGGGAACCTGATATACATCCATTACTGTTGGATCGTTTGTTAGTCATGATTCATCATAGTAATATTCCGCCTGTATTAGTCATCAATAAGTATGATTTGCACTCAGAAGAAACAGTACAGTTACAACGTATCTATGAGGATATTGGATATACCGTACTATGCACATCTACCTATACAGGAGAAGGCATTGAAGAGTTGCGTCGTGTATTGTATGGAAAGATCAGTGCTTTTGCTGGCCCATCGGGGGTTGGCAAAAGCAGCTTGCTCAATGCAGTAGACCCTAATTTTGCCTTCCAAATTGGAGCTGTAAGCGATAAAATTAAACGAGGCCGACATACTACTCGACATGCTTCACTATATAGTTTGGATGAAAGTTCTTTTATTATGGATACCCCAGGTTTTTCCGCGATTGAACATACAGGAATGACGCTAGAAGAGTTAACGTATGCATTTCCTGAGTTTAGTCAGTATGATACAGGTTGTAAATTCAGCCCCTGTTCTCACAGTCATGAACCTATCTGCTCAGTAAAAGAAGCTATGGAAGCTGGCAAAATTAGTCAACAAAGATATCAATCTTACTTGACTATAAAGTCTGAAATTGAAGATCAAAGGAGAAGATAAAATGATTCAAATTGCCCCATCAATGTTGTCTGCAGATTTTTCAAACTTGCGAGAAGATATTCGTACGATTGAAGAAGGTGGTGCAGATTTACTTCATATCGATGTTATGGATGGTCATTTTGTACCAAACCTAACATTTGGTGCACCAATTGTAAAAGCATTACGCCCACATACTACATTGCCTTTTGATGTTCATTTGATGGTGATA
>CAUSMY010000141.1:0-4142 GCA_963533015.1 uncultured Veillonella sp. | reverse complement strand
CAATAGCACCTGTAGTGGTTAATGTACCACCTACAACCATTTGACTATTTTCATTAGTACCATTTCCGGTGAATGACACATCCCCACCAAAGCGCACAACACCTGGTGTACTATTTTTCACCTCTTCTTTAGAGGTCATTGTTTTAGTTCGAATAATAGTATAATTGTCTATTTTTTCATTAGCTACTCCGGAAATTTTTTGGTTATGTAATTCAGCCTTTGCATTATGAGCTTTAATTTTATCATTTAATGATGCCAAAATAGGCTTAAATTGTGCATCCCATGCCTCTTGTTCAGGACCTGCTACTTGAGGACGCTCTGTCGTCATAGAGGTAATGCCAAATTCCTTAAAAATAGGGTCATCATAGGCATATGATGGTACTTGTATACCAATATATTCTGCCGGAATTGGTTTTTCGCCAGCCGCTTGTTCTTCAGGTGTAATTTGTTCTACAGTAACATATTCTGCAGCATCATATATTGGCATCGGAGCAGTATTACCACGATTATGGTTTGCACCATAACCACTATTTAAAGAGCTAAACTCAGACTTTTTAAAAGCCTGACCACGCTCACTATGGTTTTTATCTGTAATCAAGATTTGATCTTCTTGCTCTGTAAGCATAGCATCATTACTTGCACCAGAAAGACCTTTTTCAATTTCAGGACTAACTCGTTTTGCTGTAAAAGAAGAGTTTTTATTTTGATAGTCTTTACTTCGGATGATACCTTTTCCTAACCCCTCAATAGTACCACCAATATTGTGCAAGGTATCACGACCATCCAATGTCATAGTACCACCACTATATATAAGAGATTTTTCTCTATTCAAGATAGAATCTGCCTCAATAGTTACATCTTCTCGACCTGCTATAGTACTTCCTTTATGAGCAGATAATTCCTCTTGTACTAGCTTAACAGCTTTAAGTTTTTCATCATATACTTTAGATAGCTCTTTGATTTGATTCAAATATTCATCTTGTTCAGTTTTTGATGTAAAAGCTGTAGTATCTACAGCGTAAGCTGCTTCAAGCTTATCTTCTGCCGCTTTCATATCTGCCATAGCCGCATCTAATTTGGATTCTAGCGCTACATTCTTACGGTTTTCGAGTACCTTGGTTTGTATCGCTACTTTTCCACCATAAATGCGACCATTCTCTGTATTATGTAGTTCTTTACTATTAATTGTTGTAGTACCACCAGATACAATCACTGCATCAGTATTACGAACAGTACCTGCCTCAATAGACAAGGAACCATTACCAGTCGGAGCGCCTTGAGTATTAGCACCAGCGGCTATTGTATTATTGTTAGTTAAGGTTTCTTCTACCTTAACATGTCCATTTTTAGCGGATGTAATATGCCCTGTATTAGTTAACTCTTTTGTTTCTAAACCCAAGTCTCCACCAGAAGCAATTGTCTTTGTATTCTGTATAGAGTTTGCTTTAGCCACAAGACTTGTATCCGATTGAAGCGTACCATTAACAAATAGATGACCATTAGCATCTACTGAAACAGATTGAGTCCCTGCAACTACGCCATTAAGATTAACACCTACACCAGCTTCGGTGCCAACCATAGTAATATGATTTGCATACATTCCACCAACTGCAGCCACATCTAAGCCAATCGTCGGCTTTGTTTCAGTAGACGACAAATCTAAAGCTGTAGCCTTTAAATTCTTGGCGTCAATATTATTTTGTCCGGTACGAGTATTGAGTTTATTTGCCCAAACGCCAGCGTTTACATCAATAGTTCGTGACAATATAGACACAGAATCAGCACTTTTCCCATCAAGGCCTTTACCTTCAATAGAGACTTTTCCTTGTTCTACACGGTAATTTTGTAAGTTGCCAGTACCATCTAATTCTGGTCTACCTGTAGTTAACACAGCATGCTCCGTATTAAGGAATCCCCCACCATTAACGGTAATGCCGTTAGGGTTAGCAACCACAACGGATGCCTTTTGCCCCGCCACTTCTAAATAACCATTCATAGATGTCGGTGCATCTGATGTAACTTGGTTTACAATAACCTTTGCAGTACCATTCACCATGTTACTATTACCTTGCACATAGCCAGCAAGTTCTGTTTTACTCGTTACATATGAGTTATTTAAAATAGCCCCTTGTTTCTCTACATTAAATTGATCATATTTATTCATAGAGACGCCACCATTAGTAGGGGCCGTCACGTTAACTAGTGGAATCTGATTAGCTGTTTCCTGAACTAACGGTCGTTCAGTAATAACAGCATTATTATCTGGCATAATTGGTGCAGCCAACACCATCGATTGAGATGCTACAAATACACCAAAGGTTAGCCAAGACATTATCTTTCGTCCTAGCGTACGTCGTTCTTGATTTGTTTTACACATACAACTCTCCAATTATATAAATCCTAGCTCAACACATGCTAGTTCAACACATATACAGTCATAATTATATTGAGATTAGAATCTGTACCCTACGGTAAATCCGCTATATAACTTTTTCGTATGATATCCTTGCGGTTTATATAAAGGGGTACTAACAAATGCATCAAACAATAAACCGGATGAATAGTTACCTCGTACACCAAGCGCAGTACCTGCAATTGTTTTGCCGACTAGAGATTCTGTACTTTTACCATATACAGCCCCAACATCAAGACCAAGATATACTTCCGTATTAAGGCGAGGAATAACAGATGATACTTCATTACGCACATACCAACCACTATCGCCCATAAGTGTATATTCGCCATCAAAGCCATAGATACTATATCGGTTACCAATATTTATAGTGTCTACGCTATACAGTCTTTTACCACCTTGAACCCACTGTCCATGGAACGAAGAGGTAAAGGATGCAGGTCGATGGCCCATAATAAATGGTTTTCGATAATCTACATCTATAAGCCACATATGATATCTAGATGTAGGACCTCCCATAGCAACAGAAGCCTTATGTTCAGGTTGTGCACCAAGTGCACCTATCCCCCATTGAAATCCCAAACGAGAATACAGCGTAGCATTCCCAATATATTTACGATTAGAAACTCCAAACTCCATTGAAGTCGTACGTAAGGCTTGCACAGGTATTTCCATATCATTAATAAATCGATGATTATGCCGTGTGCTAATAGAAATATCAAATGCACGTTTTTCACGTTGTGTACGCGACCAAACATGATCCCATTTTGCCTTCATAGTAGTGGACTTACCACCGTATGTGAAATCATAAGGATTAGATTGAATGGTTTGATGATATCTTGATTTAGAAAAGCTAAAACTAAACGTATCTTTTCCATGAGGTATTACATAATTGAGACTAGCTGCACGAGTTCCTTTTATACTACCCGCACCGCTAAGGTCACCTGACAACGACATAGTAAAGGTATCATTAGCTCTGAACACTTGGTCAAAAGATGATGTAAAACTACCTTGATATACCCCTGTAGACTCTAGACCACTATTATCGATGCTTATTGATCCATGTACTGGTTTATCTTGTTTGATCGATAGTTCAATAATAGAAGTACCAACAGATGTACCCGGAAGTAACTTCATTGTTACCGATTGAGATGATACACGTTTCATCTGCTCTAGGCCTTGTTCTACATCTCGGATATTAAGGATATCTCCTGGCCGCACAGAAAATGCAGTGCGCCAAGGACCATGAGCTGAAGAAGCACTATAACGAATATCTTCTACTCGACCAGGCATAACCATAAATTGTAAAGTCCCAGCATTTAAATTTTGTTCTGGAATATATACCTGAGAGGTAACATAGCCTTTGTCTAGTAATTTACGTTGAAAGGCATTACGAATATTAGTAATATCTGATACAGTCACATGTTTTTGCTCATGCTTACGAGCAATCTTACTTAGAAACGATAATTCTTTAGGCACACCATCCAACTGTATTTGCTTATTATAAAAAGACGTACCATTCTTATCTGAAGGTACGTCTATAAGTGCCGGCTCACTAACAACGGTCCCTACGCGTTCCGCATCGAGGCGAAGATTACGTTCTCGTTGAGTATCTCGGTCTTGTTGTAATTGCTCTTGTTGAGTCATAGGTATAACAGAATCAGCTGCCTGTACCATTAAAGGCATAGACAAACTATATACACCTAAACTCAGAAGAACTAAGCGTTTT
>CAUSMY010000140.1:0-4171 GCA_963533015.1 uncultured Veillonella sp. | reverse complement strand
CAATCGCATTTGTAAATCATTTACATCTTGTTGCTTCTCTGAAGGTACTGTGGCCAATGCATAGATACCTAGTAATACACAAAGAGCCGCTACTACGGAAACAACTTTTATGAAATAAGATCGTAATATAGCGATATAATCCCGCAATGTTGTCTGACGAAGACACCAGTTTGTAACAGCCTCACTCCATACGGACACTAAAATGATAGTAAGTACTAACACAATATAATATCCTATAGATGACTCAAAATAGTCTACAATTCCATTCTGTTCAAATAAATAGATAATTGGATACTGCCACAAAAACAATCCATAACTATGCTTTCCTAACCATTTCAAGATAGGCACATCTACTAATGTCCCTAACGGAGTACTTGGTCTTTCAACAAGCCACACCATGAAAGCGAATAGAACTGTATATGCCGTCATCCACAGAGTGTAAGTAAGAGGGCTTTGTCCATCTAAATAGAAATAACCAATACCTGTTGCTATCGTCGCTAAGGTCAACCAAATAGCACCCATCACATTGCCTTGCGCTGTAGATTTTCGATATTTCTTTTTCTCACTACGATGCAATCCTAATGCTGCCCCTAGTAATAAGGCAAATACTCGTGTATCTGTACCATAGTAGAATCGGGAAACATCCATCCCTTCACTATAGGTGAGGGGCATAATCATAGAGGTACCGACCGTCAATAAGCCAATCCAAACAAGGCCTAATTTGTAACCCCATTGTTTCGTCAATATTCGGTACGTCCAAAATAGAAACGGCCAGACCACAATATATTGCAATTCCACTCCCATAAACCACATATGAGTAAAAGGAGATGTATTGACAAGTCGAGTAAAATAATCTGCATTTTGAGCAATTTGCCACCAGTTATTATACCCTAAAAAGATAGATATAATTTCAGGTCGAATCCCTGCTAATGTGTCAGGAACTATAGCATAGCAGAGTCCAAGGACAACTGTCACCATTAAAATTAAGGGGATAAACAATCGCTGTGCTCTCCGCATAAAATATCGACCCACGCTATAGGTATGTTGTTTCCACTGTAGATTCGTTGTGAAAGCCAATAGATACCCCGATAAAAGGAAGAAGAGAGATACCCCTAAAAATCCACCACTACCGGCTGTGGGGAACAAATGATACAATGTAACACCTAAAATGGCAATTCCTTTGAGACCATCAATCCCTCTCACAAATTTCTCTGATTTTGCCCCGTTATTACGTTTTTTTACACCTGAAATGGCTCCTTGATGAGGTTCTTCTAACTCTGGTGGCATGACATTTCTCCCTTTCCTCGCATGGCGACAAGACTATAAAACTACTTTCGTTGATATATAATCTACATTATAGCATAGAGAAGAGATCATGCGTAGAGTGATTTTATAATGGATGATAAAAATATTTAAGCGCTACCGTTCATCTTACAAACGATCATAAAATTCTTGAAGGAATCGACTACGACCAAAGAACTTTTCACCTGTCAAAATATAATAGGCTGCTTCTGCTGGCTCTATACTTCCTCTTATGGCTGCTTCCATATCACCTGGGTCTATACGTCTTGTATTGCCATTATCCTCTAATACATATAAGCGTTTATTAGGCAGATCATATAAGAACTTTTTAGTTAAATAATTATAGATGCTAGGGCTACTTGTATCTGCACCACTTACAAAAAATGCATTTACCGCTATTATCATCTTAGTAGATGTTTGTTCTACTACGACAGCAGATGTTCTATCTATATACTGTGCGCCTCCCATGCGTGAATACATTTGTGGGAAGTTCGTATTATAATCGAAATACACCGGCGTGCCATTGCCCAAATACGTCGTAGGTGCTACTTTTGCCTGTCCTGTTACCATCATTCCCATTGCTAATACGCCTGCTAGAACTAATTTTTTTAACATAGTTGTATCCTTTCTTACATATATTTACATCCTTTTTAGATATAAACACTATAACCACCATCACTCGTAAAGAATCATCTTCATTCATATTCGATTACATAGGGTCAATATGAATCAATACATATCCTTTTCGCTTTGTATCATAATGAATACATAAATCATATCCACACTCTATATTCTCTTCATGTAAATAATTTCGTAATTCATCAATGTCTCGCTGAACAGATCGTTCATTAATACAAAACTCCTCTGATAACTCATGCTTATTCAGTGTTTCACCTTGTAATAGTCGCCGATGCATAATCAATATACGCTGTACTTTTCCTTTTTTACCCTCTTTTCGCATAGACCCTACCGCTCTATCGTGGCAATAATTTTTACTATGCCACCACAACCAGACTCACGAGATTTCACTTTATTCGCTGCCTCGCTTCTGGAGCTGGCACTTTCATACGCTGTATGTACGGTTGTGCTATTAGGATAGTGAAATTTTACCATATATCGTTTCATGATGTCCCCTCTCTCTCATATATAACAATAACTCGTATACTATAAAACCAGTATACATATACTTAAATTATAAAAAACAATATCAACTATGGTCAACACCTTTTTCTACTTTCTACAAACATTCCCCATCTTAACAGCAAATACTGTAAAAGAATGCTATAATAAAGACAGTATTCAGACTATGATTATTAACAATACTATAAAAGGAGTTCTTATGATTCGTATTGCTTTTGGTCAAATCCAAGTACAACCGGGGCAACCACAAATTAACTATCAAACGATGCTACAGGCTATCGCTTATGCTAAAGCAGTCAATACCGATATTCTGATCTTTCCCGAATTATGTATCAGTGGCTATCTTGTAGGAGACCTATGGGATCAAATTTCTTTTGTGAAAGATTGTCTCTACTATGGTGAGGAACTTGTAAAAGCAACAAAAGATTCTAACCTCTCCATTGTATTTGGTAATGTAGCTATGGATCATCAGTTACAAAATCAAGATGGAAGTCTTCGCAAATACAATGCACTATATGTAGCTTCTCAGGGGAATTTATTACATAACGAATCTCAACCATACCCATTTACGATTAAAACATTATTACCGTCTTATCGCTACTTTAACGAACCTCGGTATTTTACAAGTGCCACAACAGTATCTGAAGAGAAGCAAATTCCGCTTGCTGTTGTTAATCAACCTGTTATCATCCCTACTCGTCACGGTACTTTCACAATTGCGCCTACGATTTGTGAAGATAGTTGGGATACCCATTACAATCATTGCCCTACTGCTACTATGATGAGTGCTAGCAAAGAGCAAGGCATCCCTGTAAACCTAATTGTGAACTGTTCCGCTTCTCCTTTTAGCATGCAAAAACAAGAGCAACGACATCAACTATTTAGTCAACAAGCTGCTGAGTACCATACACCTATTGCGTATGTAAACGCTGTGGGCATCCAAAATAATGGAAAAAATATTTGTCTCTTTGATGGCTGTTCTACCTTATATGATGTACAAGGATCTATTGTTGAAGATACACCAGCCTTTGAAGACACTGTCCGCCCTGTATTATTAAAAGATACACTATGGAATCCAGCTAAAGACACAAAGAAATCAACTACTGTTCCGTTAGAAACAGTATCTGAGGGACATCATTTTTCTCAAAGCCATTACATTCCTAATCTATACAAAGCACTACACTATGGTATTCGTCAATTTTTAAAACAGACTGGGATTCAGCGTATTGTCATTGGTGCTTCTGGTGGTATTGACTCTGCTGTCAATGCAGCGTTATATAGCACGATCATTCCTCCTGACCACCTCTACTTAGTCAATATGCCTAGTCGCTACAACTCAGATATGACAAAAGACTTGGCCTATCAATTGGCAAAGAATATTGGTTGTCATTACGGCGTTGCTCCTATCGAAGATGGTATCACAGCTACCATACAACAATTAGAGAGTACACCATTTGATTTACTTAGTGATACTACCACTCACACTCTAGATGAACCACATAGTACTATAGCTACTAATAGATCTACTCTCACTCTTAGCACCTTAGGTAAAGAAAATATCCAAGCCCGTGATCGTTCTTCCCGTATCCTAGCTGGCATTGCTTCTGCTGTAAATGGGGCTTTTACATGCAATGGAAATAAAACAGAATTTACAATTGGCTATGCGACGATGTATGGTGATTTGGCTGGTTTCCTAGCTGCTACAGGAGATTTGTGGAAACAAGACGTA
>CAUSMY010000139.1:0-4178 GCA_963533015.1 uncultured Veillonella sp. | reverse complement strand
ACATAACAATTTTTGTAATTTCTATAAAAATATGGTATACTATGTGTAACAAAAAGAAGGGCCACCAACGTGTCGAAGGCGTTAGGCTCATCTCTAAACACAAAAATAGATGCGCCTAACGTATTAAGGTCTAGGAAACCTTATGTCGTTAGGCGTTGTCATTACTTATATAAAGCAATTATATTAACTACTAATGTTAAAATAGAAATAATTAAGCTAATTTTTTCATGTTTTTTCATAGTACCACCTCCTCCTATAGTTAGGAAGAGATGAGCCCAACTCACGTCGGTAGTCCTTCTGTATTTTCATTATAGCATAAAATATGCAAAACGTTATCTTTTGAAAGGTAATTTTTACAAATGAGACAAGCTATCCACTAAGAAACGCCACACTAGCATGGAATATCTTGTGGCATTATCATTGACTAAATCAAAAATACTAAAAACGAGCAACATATTCCGGAATAAACCTAACCACTGTATCAGTTCGGGTCGGAATGTGTTGCTCGTTTCCTTTGCCAGGTAAACAATCGCCACAAAATTTCATAATAAAACAGGCACTCTATCCCTCACGGCGTCCCATACTGTGGATGAGTTCTTTCCGTAGAGCATCAAAATTAAACTAAACAAGAAACGAGCAACATATTCCGGAGCAAACCTACCGTAGGATCAGTTTGTGGAGGAATATGTTGCTCGTTTACATTATTTCAAACGCCGAAAGAACTCATACACAGCCAAAGCCGCTTTTTTGTTCATCCCCTCCACGCTTTCCAATTCTTCCAACTCCGCTACTCGCATAGCATCTAAATTCCCAAAATGTTTATACAGTGCTTTTCTTCGTTTGGGTCCTATGCCCTCTACATGATCTAGAACAGATTCTAAGTTCCGCTTTCCACGTAATCTACGATGGTAAGTGATTGCAAAGCGATGGGCTTCATCACGAATTTGCTGTAATAATTGTAATTCTGGTGTATGATGTTCCAGAATAATACTTTCCGATTCTCCTTCTACGAATACTTCTTCGATTCGCTTCGCCAAAGATATAACAGGTACGTCAGTAACTCCCATAGCACGGATGACTGGTAATGCTGCATTTAACTGACCTTTACCACCATCGATGATAATCAAATCTGGCATAGGCCAATCCTTTTCATTACCGTAGCGCCGTTCCATAATCTCCGCCATAGATGCAAAGTCGTCAGGCTTCCCTTGTACTGTTTTCAACTTGAATCGACGATACTCTCGTTTCGCCGGCTTTCCACCTTCAAAGACAACCATGGATGCCACCGTTTCCGCCCCTTGCATATGAGAAATATCATAACATTCCATGCGCTCTGGCAATCGTGGCAAGTCGAGCACTTCTGCTAATTTTTTCACGGCACCACCGGATTTATCGATGGTGTATTGCCATTGACGGCGACGTTCTGCTAAAAAGTTCTGCGCATTTTCCTCAGCCATCTTGATAAGGTCTTTTTTATAGCCCCTCTGTGGCACAGATACCTCTACTTGTTGTCCTTTCATAGAGGTGAACCATTCACTAAACAGTTCACGGTCCACACTATCCATAGGCAATAGCAATTCTTTAGGTATGAACGTAGACCCTCCATAATACTGTTTAATGAACTCCGTCATCACCAGCTCTGGGCTATCCCCTTCATGTTGGACAAAGTAATTTTCTCGCCCCAATAAACGACCACTGCGAATGAAAAACAGTTGAATACATGCCATAGGACCATCGATGGCCATACCTAGTACATCCATATCACCTCGCTGTGTGACCATGCGTTGCTTTTCTTGCACCTTTTGGATGCTCAATAGGTCATCACGATACTTAGCAGCTAATTCAAACTCCAGGTCCTCTGAGGCTTGCTCCATCTTGGCCGTAATCTCTTGGATAACCTGGACTTGTTTCCCTTCAAAAAGGGCTACAATATCATCGATATATTTACGATAGGATTCTACCGTTACATAGTTCATGCAAGGACCTTCGCAATAATGCATATGATATTGCAAACAAGGTCGTTCTACTTTCATACTTTTACAGGTCCGTAAGGGATAATAGGAACGTAAGATGCGCAGTACATGATGCACCGCTGTGACATCTGTGAAAGGCCCAAAATACTTGGCGCCATCTCGTTCTAACCGACGTGTCATAAACAATCTAGGAAAGTCCTCTTGCACAGTGATCTTTACGTAAGGATATGTTTTATCATCACGGAGCATAATATTGTATTTCGGATGATGCTCCTTAATCAAAGTTGCCTCTAAGATAAGAGCTTCCATTTCCGTTTTTGTTTGGATTGTTTCCACATCCCAAGCACGGCGCATCATAGCGGTTACTTTCACAGAGCGATTCATATCTTGCTGCACATAAGACCGCACTCGATTGCGCAAGTTGATGGCCTTCCCCACATAGATGATGCGTTGGTACTTGTCACGCCACAAGTAGACCCCTGGTGTGGTGGGCAGATGACTCACCTTTTCCAGTATATACGCTTGCTGTTCTGTGTCCCCCATCATCATATCTTGTTGACGAGATGGCTGGAAATTCACTTCTTCTGCTTGCAATTGTCTGTCTATGGGATTCATAGTGTGTCCTCAGTGTGCAACGGATGTTGTTCCATATAGGTCCTAGTTTTGTCTAATACAGGACCTAAGAATTTGCCCGTGTAACTTTCAGGTAACGCGGCAATCTCCTCAGGTGTACCAGTACCCACGATGGTACCGCCACGGAAACCACCTTCTGGGCCTAAGTCAATAATATGGTCCGCTGTTTTGATCACATCTAAATTATGCTCGATAACCACCACAGTATCACCACCATCGGTTAACTTTTGCAATACCTCTAGTAATTTACGAATATCTTCCACATGAAGGCCAGTGGTCGGTTCGTCTAGGATATATAAGGTTTTCCCTGTACTACGACGAGCCAGTTCAGTGGCTAGTTTCACACGCTGCGCTTCCCCACCAGATAAGGTAGTCGCCGCTTGGCCTAAACGAATATAGCCTAAACCCACTTCTTGCAAGGTTACCAATTTACGATGAATTTTTGGGATAGCACTAAAGAAATCTACCGCTTCATCCACGACCATATCCAATACATCGGCAATACTTTTACCTTTGTATTTCACTTCCATGGTCTCTCGATTGTATCGAGCTCCTTTACATACCTCACACGGTACATACACATCTGGCAAGAAATGCATTTCGATTTTGATGATACCATCGCCACGACACGCTTCACAACGACCACCTTTGACGTTAAAGCTGAATCGCCCTGCTTTATAGCCGCGAATCTTCGCTTCATTCGTTTGACTATATAACTCACGGATCGCATCGAACACGCCTGTGTAGGTGGCAGGATTAGAACGTGGTGTTCGTCCAATTGGACTTTGGTCAATATTGATGATTTTATCCACGTATTCTAAGCCACGAATCTCCTTATGCGCCCCTACCTTATGATGACTTCTATAGAGTGCATTGGCTACGCCTTTATATAAAATCTCATTAATTAATGTAGATTTACCAGACCCACTGACACCTGTCACAACAGTAAACAAACCGATAGGGAACTTCACATTCACTTGTTTTAAATTATTCTCTTTAGCACCACGGATTTCTAAGCAAGCTTTCGTAGGTTTTCTCCGTTCTTTTGGTAACGGAATGTACTTTTGACCACTTAAGTACTGACCGGTAATGGATTCTTTTACAGCCATCACCTCTGGCACTGTACCTTGCGCCACGATTTGACCACCATGTTCACCAGCCGCAGGTCCAATATCTACCAAATAATCTGCTGCTAGCATCGTATCTTCATCGTGTTCTACCACGAGTAAGGTATTGCCTAAATCACGCAAGCCTTTCAGTGTTTCAATTAACCGATCATTATCTCGTTGATGTAAACCAATTGACGGCTCATCTAAAATGTATAAGACACCAACGAGGCCCGAAACAATTTGTGTAGCAAATCGAATGCGTTGCGCTTCCCCACCAGATAAGGTGCCCGCACTACGGTTCATCGTCAAATAATCTAATCCTACATTATTTAAGAATCCCAGGCGAGCATTGATTTCTTTCAAAATTTGAGCCCCTATGAAAGCCTCTCGTTCCGTTAACTGCAGATTACCAAAATAGTTCACCGCTTCACTAATCGTGAGCTGTGTCACTTCATCTATATTT
>CAUSMY010000138.1:0-4189 GCA_963533015.1 uncultured Veillonella sp. | reverse complement strand
CGTACAGTACCTTTGTAAGTACCGCCAACTTCTACGTTTGCTAAAGCTTCTTTTAATTTAGCTTGGCGTTCCACTTCAAGTACTTCACGACGGGAAAGAACCAAACGGTTTTTCTTCTCTTCAACTTCAAGTACTTTAGCTTCGAATTCTGTACCTACTAAGTTATCAAGGGATTTTACGAAATGTACATCACCTTGGGAAAGTGGAATAAAACCACGTAAAGACTTAACAGTTACGACTAAACCTGCAGGGATTGCATCCACACCTTTACAGATGATTGGTTCATCTTTTTCTTGTGCTTCAATAACATATTGCCAATCTTCATCTTTAGCCAAACGAGTGATAGAAAGATAGATAGGGCTATCTTCTTTGATGTGGTTAAGGATAACAGCTTTGATTTTGTCTCCTAAATGTAACACATCTTTTGCAGAAGCTGGAGTTGGGTAAGCAATTTCTTTTTTCTCTAATTGTGCTTCTGTTTTGTAGCCGAAGGATACATATGCACGTTCATCATCGATTTGTACAACTTCCCCTTCAATCACATTACCTTTCTTAAATTCTTCTGCTTGCGCTTCTGATGCTGCAAATAATTCTGCAAAATTTTCCATCGTCTGAATGACCTCCTTAATTATCCAGTCTGGTGTCGATGCACCAGCCGTTACTCCTACTGTTGTGACGCCTTTCAACCACGCCAGTTGTATTTCAGTAGCAGTTTCGATGTGGTATGTAGTACACCCTACATCACGACATACTTCTGCTAATCTAGTCGTATTGCCCGAGTTTTTACCCCCTACCACGATCATTAGATCCACTTCCTTTGCTAAGGCTACTGCCGAATTTTGTCGCTCTTCTGTAGCTTGGCAAATTGTTTTGAAAATCTTCTGATCATTAGATTTTTGTTCTAATATTTTTATTATACTTTGAAACTTAAATTGTGAAAAGGTAGTTTGTACTACAACCCCGATTTTTTCCACGAATTGAATATTTTTAGCATCCTCTTCTGTTTCTACAATGATGCCTTTATTTCCAGCCCATAGATTGATACTCTTTACTTCAGGATGCTTTTTCTCTCCTAAAATGACCAAGGTTAAGCCTTCCTCTACTACGGACTTGGCATCTCGTTGCGCTTTCTGCACATGTGGACAAGTCGCATCTATCACTGGGAGACCTCTACTTTCAGCCTCTTCATAAATTTCAGGGCCTACACCGTGGGAACGTATAATGATAGTTCCTTCTTCTACATCCCTTAATTCATTAATTGCATATACACCATTGCTCTCTAATTTACCAACCACTTGTGGATTATGAATAATAGGGCCTAATGTATAGCTTACATCTTTAGAATCTGCTGCTTTTTCTGCCATGGTAACAGCTCGTTTCACACCATAACAAAAGCCACAGTTCTCTGCTAATCGTATTGTAAACATCGTTTTCCTCTAGTTATATTTACCTGCTTTATAATCATCAATCATCGTTTGAATTGCCTCTTTTACAATGGCATTCACATCAGCAATAGCTTCTACTGTAGGCTTCGCTTTTTTGATTAGAATTGGTTTTCCAATAATAACAGCTACCTCACCACGCACCATTTTATCACTGCCAACAATTGCCAATGGAACTACAGGTACTCCTGTACGCAATGCCATCGAGGCTACACCATCATGAAAACGACCTAAAGAATCACCTTTTTGTCGTGTTCCTTCTGGAAAAATACCAAGCATTAAATTATTCTTTAATAAATTCATAGCATGGCGAATAGCAATTTTATCTACCCCTCCACGACGAACTGGAAAAGCACCTAGCCATGAGCATACAGCTTTAGAAATTGGATTTCTGAAAAGTTCTTCTTTTGCCATAAAATTCACATGTCGAGGTAGTGCAAAACCACAAAGAGGTGGATCATTATTACTTTTATGGTTAGGGGAAATAATAACAGGACCTTCTTTGGGTACATTCTCTCTGCCATATACTTTTGTTTTATACCACCAGCCATAGACAATCGTAAAAGCAGATCTCCATAAACACTCAGAAAATCTATCCATGATGTTCTCCTTTTTCAGCATTTCTGATTAACTCTGTCAATCTTTGTACAGTTTCTTCAATGGACATGTAATCTGTTTCCACAACAACTGCATCGTCTACACAAATGAGTGGGGACTCTTTTCGTTTCATATCCATTGTATCTCGATCAGCCACTGTGCGACACACCTCTTCTAGAGTAATATCTTCCTTATCTTTTAACTCTAACCAACGACGATGTCCACGTGTTTCTACAGAAGCCGTTAAATACACTTTTAATTCAGCATCTGGTAATACTACGGATCCAATATCTCGACCATCTAATATCACACCGCCTACACTCGCCATGCTGCGTTGCATCTCTACTAATTTCGTGCGCACTGCTTTTTGAGCTGCTACTTGCGATACATGACTCGTTACATATTGTGTACGAATTTCTTTAGATACATCACGATCATTTACTAACACTCGTAAACCATCTTCCACTGGCACTAGTCGTAACTCAATATGGTCTAGTGCTGCTTTCACTGCATCTGTATCAGAAATTTCGATACCCTGATCTAACAAAGCCCAAGTAATTCCTCGATACATAGCTCCCGTATCGATATACAAATAGCCTAATTGTTTAGCCACAACTTTAGATATACTACTCTTTCCTGCCCCTGCAGGTCCATCAATAGCTACTGAAATTCGTCGATTCATTATGCTATATCTCCTTCTGCTGCATGTGTAGCAGCCACATATGCTGTAGAAAATGCTGCTTGCAAGTTATATCCCCCAGTGAAAGCATCTATATCCAATACTTCACCAGCCATATACAATCCTTGCACTAATTTAGATTGCATTGTTTTAGGATCTACTTCTTTTACGGAAATACCACCTGCCGTCACTATCGCTTCTGCAATCGGTCTAGGGCGATGAACCGATAATCTCATATCTTGCATAGTATCTACTAATCGCAAGCGCTCTTCTTTTGTAATATCATGAATAGCCTTCGTGCCTTCAATCTTAGCTAATTGGCAGATAACTGGGATGAGTTTTGTTGGTAATAAGCCTTTCAAAACATTCACTAATTGCTTATTTTGTGCTTCAGAAAAGTCACGTTGTACTCGCTTATCCAATACTTCACGGGTTAAAGCTGGCTTTAAGTTGATGGAAATCTCAATAGGTTCAACTTTTTTCTTTAACAGTTTAGTTACAGTATGTGATGCAGATAATATGATAGGTCCCGTAACACCAAAATGAGCAAAGAGCATCTCTCCAAATTGCTTTGTTTGTACCTTATTTTTTGCAATAATAGAGACTTCGACATTTTTTAAGCTAAGTCCCATAATATCTTTTACCCAAGATTCTTTTGTTTCCAAAGGAATCAAGGATGGTCGTAATTCTACAATGGAGTGTCCCACTGTTCTTGCCAATTCATACCCATCACCAGAAGATCCAGTTAAAGGGTAAGACATACCACCTGTAGCAATGATAGCAGCATCACAAGTATACTGCCCTTTATTAGTAACAACACCTCGTATATGACCGTCTTGTATAATGAGATCTGTAACAGATTCCTCCAAATGTAATGACCCACCTAATTTACGGTACGCATCAATAAATGCATTGCGTACATCTAAGGCTTTATCAGATTCAGGGAATACTCTCCCTCCCCGTTCTACTTTTGTCGGTACTCCCCATGAATGTAACATTTGAATGACATCTTCATTCGTCCATTGTTGGTATGCACTATACAAGAACTTACCATTACCTGGTGTTTGTTTAATAAAATCTTCAATAGGTGCTGCATTCGTTACATTACAACGTCCTTTTCCTGTAATGCCCATTTTAAGCCCAACCATTTTCATTTTTTCAATGATTCTTACAGAGGCACCTAATTGAGCGGCACGAACTCCTGCCATAAGGCCTGCGGCCCCACCACCAATGACAATAATTTTTTTCATACGTATCCTTACTTAAGCGCCTGTAACTGTTTTACTTCTTCGCGCGTCAATCGTCGGAAAGCGCCCCGCTTTAATCCTTTCAGGTTTAATCCAGCATAGTTAATCCGTTTTAAATTGTGGATCGAATAGCCAAAATGTTCAAACATACGACGAACTTGACGATTGCGACCTTCATGTATCGTAATTTCTACGGTAGTAAGACCTGTTTTTCCATTGAAGCC
>CAUSMY010000137.1:0-4247 GCA_963533015.1 uncultured Veillonella sp. | reverse complement strand
AAGAAATTAACGTAAAATTAATGACATAATATATATTTTATTGTATAATATGTATATTAGGAGTTGTACTTAAGAATAATGGAGGATTGAAAATGAAGAATCGTACAATAATATCACTATTATCATTTTGTTTTATATTTTTTACACTTTCATTTTTTACTACATTTGTAAATGCAACTGATATTTGGATCGGCAATTCAGAAAATACTCATGTTTATATAATGGATGATACCATTTCATATGGAACATCCTCTACTGGAAAATGGATTACTGTATCCGTCAAAATAGTTAAACATAACAGAGTCATTGAGACGGTAACTTGGAACTTTTCAAAATTCAAAAATGATATGTGGAGATACTATACAAACACAATGAGATCCGGCCATACAACCGTTGTTATTCCACATCATAAAGTTTTTGAGTATATGATGCATAGAATAGGTTGGAACTATATCATTAAAGATAATTTATGGTATTATTAGCATCATAGCCACAAAAGCCATACCCACATCTGTTTCCAGATAAGGGTATGGCTTTTTAATATGTCCGTTAGAATTTATATTCGACAGCTATCTTAGTATAATCACCTAAGTCAAATTTTTCTCCACCATATAAAGTATCTCTACTATGAATACCTTTTGCATTGAATGTATAAGATGCAGATACATTAACATCCTGTAATGGTGTATATCTACCTCCTACAGTAAAGCTTTGTACACCATCTAAATAACGATCTGGTAATGCATTTGTTCCATTACCACCGATAAAAGATCCATGCTCAAAGTATTTATAGTCTGCATATGCATTCCAAGAACCAACATATTTTTGTTCTGGATGACCCACATCTAACCGAATCGTCCAGAATTTAGGGTATGAACCAATACGTCTACCTTTGGAAGTAATAACACTATTATCATAGGTATATTGAGTTTCACCATTTAAATATTTACCAAAAGATGTTCTATTTTGCCCTATATCTGCTGACACAGTTAACGTATCAGATGGCTTCCATACTAGCCCTACTCCGAGCACATTAGCTACTTGATTATATTGATATACATCATTTCCAGAAGCATTCGCATACTGCAATGTATTAGTTGAATCCTGTATTGATCGCATATACCAAGCTTGTACACCCCAGTGATTATTTATTTGATGTTTGAGTTGTGTAAAGAAGGCTTTATTAACAGACGGAATCGTATCTTGAACAAGTACATTACCAACAATAGGAACACGATACCCTTCTTGTTCCAATACGTGTAAAGGAAGTGAGCTATTATTCTCTGGTTTCCAGAGCTCACTCGCTAACAACAACAAGACACGTTTAGCTAATGGTGAAATATTACTTTTCACGAATCCAGTTGCTCTAGACCCATTAGGTAGTTTCTTAGTCAATGTCATCCATGCTGTATCTTTATTCCAAAGCGATGTAATTGCTTTTGCTTTCGCTTCCTCTTGTGTCATGCGAACAAATTTGGAAGCATCAAATTTAGATGCAATGATTCCACCGTACCGTCTACCACGATTCGTCGTTCCCAAATCCTCTAGCACATCATTTCCTAAATAGGTTCCATATCCGTAAAAGTCTGAATGTAATTTATAGGATCCATCCTTTAACAAACCAGAATTAGATACATACCTGGACCAATCCTCTTGATTTTCTCCTACTTGCATTGTTACATCCCAAGCTTTTGTAGCATCTTTTTCTAACAATGCTGTATCATCAGAAGCGCTCTTAGTATATACTTGTGGCATGTCTGTAGTCATATATTCGCCGACAACTTGACCAGCCGTATTAGTAACAGTCACTTTCCTCCATATGAAACTATTCATATAGTATTGACCACTTCGATTATGTAATTTTTCATACAATTTAGGATCATCTTTTTCAATGACCTTCATATATGTGTCTATAACTGCTTTTTCCTCTTCTGGAGATTGAGCTGCCTCTAGTTTATCACGTAGTGTTTTAAAATTATTTACATGCACACTACCATCTGTATACTCTCCTGTTAAGCCCGTCTTATCAAATGAACCTTGTCCTAACCATTCATCTTTTGTCGGTGGTCTAGTAAATGATGTTTTAACGGCATGTGTATAAGCAGAATCGGTAATACCCGTACTACGATGGAAATCTCCATATCCCATCCGTACTTCTGTCATCGGACTTGACCATATAGCTCTCACACCATCATAGGAATCATTAAACCAGTATCCAGTCGTGCCAAGGGCTTCATATAAACGACCAACCGACCATTTCCAGTCATTCTTATGATGATTGACTTCTAATCGTTTTACTGCTACTGATTGTATGCCCGCATGCGTTCCAGCATCAATTGACTGTTCTTTTCCCTTATATGATTTAGCCTCTACCGCAACATCTATGGAGGTATCTTTAGTCACATTTCCTTTCACACCTACCTGTACTGAGGAACTAAAACCATGATTAGCCTTTTCTAAATAATTTTTATACGCATTTCCTATTGTACTTGTTGCTGTCACTCTAGCCTCTGTAGGTTTCTCTTTACCTGTAAAGCTACTCCACGCACCACGATAGGACCCGTAAAATGTAAGAGGTTCTTGGATAGATTCTTGACGGATGAACCAATTCAACGGCGTATTAGAAGTTTTTTGTGCTAACCTTGTAATTCGTTGGTAGCTGCTTTCACTACTATCTGCCCCAAATTTCATGTGTAAACCTACTTTATACATTCGTTCTTGATGAGCTTGGGCATCATCACGATGATTAAAGATATTATCAACACCTATGTAGGCAAGGGAATCTTTTCCTATTTTCTTTTGGATCATAGCATTCCAAATAGCAAAACTTTTACTTTCGTAAGTTTGTTTCCCTTTTTCTGCAAAAGCATATTGTGAATCTCCATTGCCCAAATCATTATGTACATAGTTACCATTATTAGCAATGGTATTACTATCTAACATATGAATATAGTAATCTCCCCAAAGAGATGCTTGCCAACCAAATTTTTTATTTTCATACTGCAATCCTATATCGATTTTGTGTACAGGTTTAATTAATAACTGTGCCGGCATCGTTGGATCACTGATATTACGAGCGTGCAAATAGGTATAGCCGAGTCGTGTAGAAAGGTTAGTGTTGAGGGCATATTTTATTTCTCCTTCTACGCCTGTAATTTCAGCTTTCCCTATATTTTTAAAACTATAAATCATATCTGGAGGAGTCATCCACGTATTCTTACCTGCATCTGGATTAAAATTCATCAACTTCCCGGTAAAATAGGTTGTCATATAATTTTTTATATCATTATGGAACACCATCATACGACTGTGTAATCGTTTCGTATCATATTCAAAACCAAGGTCTACATTGATAGATTTTTCTGGTTTTAAATTAGGATTGCCAATCCAATAATAACCTAACTTACCAACCCCAAAATCATATGGCATCCCTGCATACATTTCCCAGTTATAGTATAATTCCCCCATACCTGGTTCTGTATAGGCAGTTCCTACATTGGTTTTGATTCGATAGTTTCTATTTCCATGTACATAATGAGTTAGCCCTAAATTAAATGTCACTGTATTACCGAATAAATTACTATTGTCCCATCGAAGGATAGGTGTGAAGAATGTATTCTTATTTAACTGCCAAAAATCTGAAATGGCAATATTCATTTTTCTAATATTTGAAGTACCAATAGTCTGACGATTTCTACGACTGGTTCCCTCTTCTGTAAATGTTTTCCCATGCCATTTTAATGTTTTTGCATCATAGTATCGACGCATAATAATATCATCATCCGGCAAATCACCATCCTCATTAGGTGTTCGTAGACTTTCATTTTCAGCACGCAATTCTTCTGCAAATGTATGAATTCTATCTTCATCTTCTACATCGTTGGTATAATCCTGATAGGTATAGCTAGGAATGATCGCCTTCCCTTGACGATTTTTATATCCATATAATTCATAAGCCTGATCATATTGTGGTATATCTGCTTCATCACGATATAATGCATAATCATAGACTTTGGAACTAGGCTCACCAACTCCTTTATCACTATGAAGATTTTTATCAAAGTCCCAAGGATTTATATATCTTGTATATATAGACTTCGCACTTTTCAACCGACTACCTGAGCCGTTCTCTTCACTATAGCCCACTCGGTAGGATAGAAAATGATGGTTACCTACTTGTTGATTTAAGGTAGCATTTAATTTCCATTCACGGTGCTTCACATCATCAATATAATGCAGCGTATTTT
>CAUSMY010000136.1:0-4287 GCA_963533015.1 uncultured Veillonella sp. | reverse complement strand
GTATTTTGGATTGTTTTTGAAGAAATAAAGGTTTGCATATCCACTTTTCACCTTGAATCCTAGTTTAGGCTCTAAGAATGCGTTACCTTTGTGGAATTTTAGCACCTTAATTTGTCCATTGATTTCAATTCTTTCATATAAAAAGTTGACCTCAGTAGAACTGTAATCCTTGTTTGGGAATTGGATTTTAAATTTCTTTTCGATAGCTTGAATGTACATCCCGTTATTTGTTAAGTCGTAAATGTCATAGTCGTTGTTGTCTATGATTTTAGTAATTGTCACGCTACCGTTTGTTTCTTCTTTCATCTCCACAGTAACATTATCGTGTTTTTCTAACTCTTTTAAATACACGGTGTAAAACTCAACGTCCACTACATCATTGTCTTTAAACACACAGTATTTGCACTCAGTCGGATTAACAACACTAAACTCGTTGTTAGTAACCACTTCCGTTGTTTCCTCACCTTTTGTATAGACTACTTTCAACTTGTAACCACTTTTAACAGAATACTCGTCTAGTTTAATCGTAACTGTGATTTGACCATCCTTTAATAAGGTAAACACCCTGCCTTTAAATTCTGTGCTAGGGTTTGGTATTTTTACATTTTTTGCTATGAAATCAACAAATAATTGGAAGTTCGATTCATTGATTTCTTTAAACGGAATCGTTTGCTTATTTCCAATAGCTTTCACGATTGCCTTCGATAATAAAGAATTTTTAAACTCCTCATTAACCTCTGATTTTCTAACAGCACTTGCAATGCCATCTAATAGTGCTAATGCCTTGTCAACATCTTCTTTGCTTGCCGTTTGTTCTCGTAAAGCCTTGATGTCTGTACCAATCTGTGTTGCTAAATTCTCGATGTTTTCAATGATACCCATATGCCACCTCTTAACCGTTTACTGCTGTGTTGTACACTGATACAAAATCGGTATCCGTCAATCCTAATGCACCTAATGCGTTGGATTGCTCCTGTTCCGTCAAAGATTGTTGTTCATCAATACGTAATCGTTTGTTGATGCTTTCCGCCATAGCACTAGCACCAGTTTTGTCTTGATCGATGTAATTAGCAATCTCTTTCAATGTATCAAACGTAGCAGGAGCACCGTCCACTACTTTTGCAATCTCTGCATTAATCGTAGGTGTTACTAACGTAGGTAACTCGCCTTTTAATGCGTTGATTTGTTCTGTCACCTTATTTGTAACTGCTGTTTCATCAACCGTGCCAGTTCCTGTATTACCCTCTAACGTCAATACACGGCCTTTTAATGCCTTAATATCCTTGCCAATCTCTTTTACAACCAATGTGATTCGTTCTACTAATTTCATATTAATTACCTCTTTCTAAAATATACATTGCTAGGAAGTCCCTATCTTCACCGATAGGGTTGAAAGGTTGCTCACTCACTTCGGTGTGCTCACAAATTTGCACATCTTTAATCCGAACGATGTCTTCAAGTTCATCATCATACACCAGTATTGCCACGGTCTCGCCCCCTATCTGATACACTAGCTTTGACTAAAATGTATCCTTTTAAAAGTTTGGACTTCGGCTTATCAGCCGTGTAGGAGAATACATCATATACATACCGACCTGGTGGAATATCACCATCTAATGTCAATTTGAACGTGCTTGTTACATCTTCATCTGTGTTCTCGATTTTAACAACTTCGAACTTCGCCACAATTTCCTCATCGGTTGCATTTGATCGTACCACTGCGAATAGGTCATTAGCAACAATCTCCTTGTTATATTCGAGCACAATAGACTTGGAAACTCCTTGCTCCATCACGAAATCATGCCGTTGTACTTTCATCTTTCTTTTCCTCTTTTTCAGCTTCGGTTAAGGCGTCAAGCAATACGTTTTGCACACAATCCTCTACAGGACAACGGCCATTTTCTAATAGTACTGAACCGCACCACTCACAATATTTCTCATGCATAGCAAATACCTCCTATTTCAATTCCTTGATTTTCTTGATTAAGTCAATGTCAATTTGTTTGAATTGCTCCTTGATGTCGTCAGTAGGTAACCCCTTCATTTGCTTAGTCAAGAATACTTCTTTTAACTTTTCACGTGCAATCTCCGCCTCTTTCTTCAAGGCTTCGATTTTGTCTTTCTTAGAAGGCTCGATAACTTCTGGAACATATTCAACGAATTTCCCATCGATGTAGCATTTGTAATCAACGAATTGGGATTGCATATCGTCGCCACCTGTCACATAAGTATGATTTGGATAATCACGTTTCGCAAGTTCAAGGCATGCATCTTCTGTCTCTCCCTGCACGCCAATCAACAATGAGGTGATTCGCACACCTTTTTCGTTTAAAATAAAAACATATTGATTTTCCATTCTTTTTCTCCTTTCTAAGGCAAAAAATTGCATAAAAAAAGCACCCTTGAGGTGCCTAGTATGTTATAATTGTTCTAAGAACTCGATGTGAGTTAGGTTCATCACCGAAAGGTGGTGATACTATGCGTAATTATGAAAAGATTCAACTAATCATTTCCATTCTTACTTTAGTAGTTGCCGTATTACAGTTGCTTAAATAGTTTCTGATAATACAACGACCCTAGCGCTTACACGTTAGGGTCATCACACTCTGAATTAATTTTAAGATGAACCTAACGCCTGCACACATCGAGTTCTTCTTGTTTGTAATCTTATTATATCACATTCTCCGCTCTCGTCAAATGATGGGAGCTTTTTTGTTAGGTGGAGGGATACAATGAAGCTCATACAAAAAGTAAAGCATGCTACGAAATAGCTATGCACAAGGGTAGATGACCAAGGGGAATATGTGGTGAATCAACATCTAAATTTGATTATAAAACATTCTCCGTTGCTTTCAAAAGCAAGCGTCTTATCATGAACGCAACCCCAACGACCGAGCAATATGTGATTAATGCTTGGGCTAGGGCAATCAATCAAACTAAATTTATTGCTGGAATTGACAACGATTATACTGGCTATTATGACTCAAATTCAATACGATATATAGCATTTGGGCTTTAAAACCCAATAGCAATATAGGTATGTTGAAAATGCCTAAACTTGACAGAACTTATAGTTAGCTCTTCTATGTTATCATCATAATTTGCTTCGCTTCGATCCGAATTATTTGTATACAAATTCCCAATAACAGTTAGTACTTTTTTAAAACGAATTGCAAAGGTTGCGGTAGCTGCTGAGTCTCCATTAAATCTACTTGTAGTGGCAATTCCCCCTTGGATAATGAGCCCACCAAATGAGGCCCCCAGGCATATATACCAAGCGTTCTCATTCGAGAAATCATATCTAACTCCTTGAGATTTTAAGAGACTCGTTACGTCAATATTTACATCGCCGATAAGTGCCTTAACTACTGATAGTGTAGGAGCTAGTAAGGTATTAGAATCGGATTTATTGTTAGTGATTAACTTAACGAGTTCCGTTGCATCACCTTTGGTCACGTTAATGCCCTCATTGTGTTTAGCAATGCCTGTAATCGTATTGTCCCAATCCCCAAAGTATTGCCATGCCCCCCACGCATTATAGAATGTACGGCTTGCTTGTTTAATCGCCTTGCCTTGGCCATGGGAATACATGGTCTGCGTAATAACGTTTCCATCTGTTTTAGTGACATGGATTTGGCCATACGGGTAGATTTTGCTAGATGATGGTGCGTTACTCCACCCTAGTACACCTGCGTTGCATTCGTAAATGCCAGGTTTAGTAAGATCATTCCAATTATGAATATTGCTTGGAATGGTAGCACCGCCTGCGTATCTATCTAAATTGTGAGCGCCCTCATTGTTGTTATGAGTTGTAATCTTGGCGTCCACTTGTTGCTCGTTCAATCCCTCATACAACGTCACATTGCAAGTTACTTGTTGCGCATTACTGAACCCAAATGCCACATTCATATTTTGGCGATAGATAGCTTGACCGTTCACCGCTGGCAATGTGGATGGGTCTTCATCTTTCATAATTGAGTAGAGGATTAATTGACCTCGTTTATCACGAGCATAAAAGCCGATTTCACGCATAACAATAGGTGTTTGAATAGATTCGTTTGATATTCTGAACCGAACCAAGCACTCGGTATTATCTTGCGTGATTCCAGCAATTTGTAATTTCAATTTCTTTGAACCTAGGTTGTTAGCCGTTTCCACATTGCTAACATTGCCATCCCCTAGCCAAATTTCTTCGATATGTAATTTTAATTCATTTGCCATAACGGATGCTTGTAATTGTTTACCTACATCAGTTAGATAGGCTTGACTCCATGCCATCTGTTACCT
>CAUSMY010000135.1:0-4294 GCA_963533015.1 uncultured Veillonella sp. | reverse complement strand
AATACTGGCTACAATGAAATCTCCTTGATGTCTCTAAGTTCTGCGGACTATTCTAAATTGCCGGAATTAGTAGACATGTTGATGGAAGAGTTTAAAGATAAACAAGTGAGTGTCAGCTTGCCATCCTTGCGTATTGATGCATTCTCTATTGATATCGCTAAAAAGGTACAACAAGTTCGTAAAAGTGGATTGACCTTTGCCCCTGAAGCGGGGTCGCAACGTATGCGAGACGTCATCAACAAAGGGGTTAGCGAAGAAGATTTAATGGCTTCTTGTGAAAATTCGTTTAAATCTTGATGGAACACAGTAAAGCTCTATTTCATGATGGGCTTGCCGACGGAAACCGATGAAGACGTAGCAGGTATTGCTGATTTAGCATATAAAGTGTTAGATTTACACCGTGATATTACAGGTAAACGGAATGGTAAGGTTACAGTGAGTTGTTCTTTCTTCGTGCCGAAAACACATTCTCCGTACCAATGGTATGGACAACAAGATGTGGAGGAAATTCATCGCAAGCAACGCTATTTAAAATCACTCATCAATAATCGTAATATTTCCTATCATTACCATGATGGGCATACGGGTTATTTAGAGGCTATCTTTGCTCGTGGAGACAGACGATTGGCAGCATCTGTCATCGAAGCTTGGAAAAACGGTTGTAAGTTTGATGGCTGGACAGAGTATTTTAAATACGATACTTGGATGCAAGCTTTCAAAGATACAAATATTGATCCAGATTATTATGCGCGCCGTGACCGTAGTTTTGAAGAGGCATTGCCATGGGAACACATTGATGACACAGTAAGTAAAGCCTTTTTACAACGTGAATGGGAACGTGCTGTAGAGGGTACATTGACATGGGATTGTCGTCGCAAACCGTGCAATGGCTGTAATGCGTGTCCAGAGTTGGGAACACCAATTATTGATTATAAGGAGGGTGGACGTGTTGAGAAAGTTACGTTTGGCCTTACATAAGGGGGAAGAACTTCGATTCTTATCCCATTTAGATTATGCCTCAGCTATTGAACGTATGATTCGTCGTAGTGGCATTAAAATGGCCTATTCTGAAGGATTCAATCCACATATGAAAATTAGCTTTTCTTCTGCTCTTGCCTTGGGGATTACAGCTAGTGCTGAATATTGCGATATGGATGTCTTAGAAGAAGGAACATTAGAAGAGTTAATGAGCCGACTTTCACAGGCTGCACCAAAAGGACTTGAAGTATTGGACGGTCGTTTCATGCCGGACAAAGTGAAAAAGATGATGGCTATCTGCAATTATGCAGTCTATGAAGTGACAGGGCCTGCGAAAGCAGATGCCAACTGGGATCAGTTGTTGGAGCCTTTCAATAGTGCAGAAGAAGTGTTATACGAAAAAGTAACGCCGAAAAAGACAAGAACCATTGATGTAAAGCATTTTATTAAAGAACCATTGGTGGCAAAGGTAAACGGCGACATGGTGACCATTCGCATGGCGATTGGTGTGTACCCTGAGGGAACCATGAAGCCTGGCGATATGTGGAAATTAGGGAAAGACCAATATGGTTGGCCTGTAACAGATAGTTATTCTATCCATCGTGAAGCCATTTTGATTGAAACAGAGGGTACGTGTATTACGCCTTTAGAAGTGGAATAAGGAGATACTATGAACCGATTATATGCCAATGTAATGCAGGAGGAAACGCGTCTTGCCATTGTGGACGAGACAGGAGCATTGCAGCAAATTATATATGAACGACCACAGTTGTCGAATCGTGTGAATCATATTTACAAAGGTGTTGTAAAAAATGTCTTGCCAGGTATGAGTGCAGCCTTTCTTGACATTGGCATTGGTCAAAATGTGTATCTGAATCTGCAAGAACATGGAAAACAAAAAAAGGTCCATGTGGGCGAAGTTCTCTTGGTGCAGGTCGTGAAAGATGCTATGCTTGGTAAGAGTGCACGAGTGACTACAGATGTAAGCTTAGCAGGACATTATATGGTGTTGTTGCCAGAAGATAAGCAAATTCATATATCGAAAAAGATTACAGACCCAGAGCTACGTCAATCTTTGAAAGATATGGCACAACCGTACTTAGAAAAGGGTGTAGGATTTATTTTGCGGACCGCCGCTATGGATGCATCGCAAAAAGAGATTGCCAATGATATGGCCTATTTACATCAGACATGGGAACATCTACAAAAGCGATATAAAGTAGCACAAAATAAGACGGAAATTTATGGGGATGCAAACCTTTGGTATCGTGTCATTCGAGATTATATGGGACCGACCGTGGGTGCTATTATGGTGGATGATGTGTCCGCCTATGAAGAGTTACAACGATTGTTGGGCGCTGGGCGATTTGGCAACACTATAGATATCACTCTGTGGAATCAAAAAGAAGATATCTTTAAAACGCATGGAATAGAGGAACAAATCGATGCGTTGCTAAACCATCGTATTGACTTACCATCTGGGGGCTCTTTGCAAATTGATCAAACAGAAGCGTTGACAGTCATTGATGTAAACTCTGCACATTATAGCGGTAAGAATGAAAAAGTTGGTGAAGTGGCGAAACGAGTGAATCTAGAAGCGGCTCACATGATTGCCCGGCAATTACGTTTGCGTAACTTAGGCGGTATCATTATCTGTGACTTTATCGATATGCCAAAAGCTGATATGGAAGAGTTAGTCCAATTGATGAATCGATTGGTTAAGAAAGATCCGATTAAAACTGTTGTATGTGGTATGACCTCTTTGGGGTTACTGGAGATTACTAGAAAACGGGAACGCCAAAGTATCCCGTCTATTCTCTTTGATACTTGCTCCTCTTGTGGTGGGACAGGGCATGTATTAAAAGGAGAAACAGTGTACTTACAGATTATACGACGCTTACGAGAACTATATCGATTTGGTCGATTAAAAACAGATGTAGCCATTGTGGTTCATCCAGATGTAGGCCTATTCTTTACAAAACAGGTGTTAGAGTCATTGCATAGGGAATTACAACGAACTATACAGATTGAAAATGATTCTACAATGGGATTAGAAGCCTATTCCCTATTGGCCTTAGGTGATGTATAATAAGAAGATAAGTAGTAAGAAAGGAATTTTGTCTTGGATAAGACATTATTTTGTATTCATTAAGTGCTTGGGGTTCCAGGCACTTTTGCTTTTTTTGGAGGCTTCTTGTGTCGTACCTAGAAATTTTAATTTTATCTTTTGGCTTAGCTATGGATGCCTTTGCTGTTTCTATTTGTAAATCCACGCAGATGAAAGAAGATTCTGCCTATAAGAAAACAACATTAGCATTTTTGTTTGGTGCCTTTCAATGTGTGATGCCGATTATTGGGGCTATCGTAGGTGCTCAATTTTCGCAGAATTTTGATGAATGGGATCATTGGGTGATCTTTATTACTTTAGGCTATTTAGGGATTAATATGATTCGTACTTCTCTCAGTGATGAAGAGGAAGATACAACGACTGTAGATTGGAAAGAAATGTTAGCACTGTCAGTAGCAACAAGTATCGATGCCTTGGCGGTGGGCGTGACGATTGCCTTGCTACATGTAGATGTCTATTTTGCTTCTCTCACTATTGGAGTCATTACTTTCTTTGTTTGTTTAGTAGGTATATTCAGTGGATATCACATGATGAAGGCCTTTCGAGAGCGAGCAGAAATGGCTGGTGGGGTAATATTAATCATCATTGGAGTGAAAATATTGATGCAGCATTTGGGGTATTTGCCTCGCTAAGTCGTCTCTTGCTGTGCTATGCAGCCTATGGCGTATGTGACTTAATAGGGTAAAGGAAAGAGCACGACATATTCCTCCACAAACTGATCCTACGGTAGGGTCGTTTCTTGTTATGCTGTTCAGCTTGTAGCGGTTTTAACTACGTAGAGCAAAGAAAGACCGTAACAAACTCCTTCTCAAACTGATCCTACGGTAGGTTTGTTCAGGAGCATGTTACGGTCTTTTGTGTTTGTGTGATTTATGTAGTAAGGACCGTTACAAGGCTGCTACTCATAACTGCGTTCCTCACGGGGAAAGTGAAGGTTGCAACGATTCTTTAGCAAACTGATCCTACGGTAGGTTTGCTCCGGAACATGCGGCGCTTTTCTGGTGTTTGCGTTATTTAGGTAATTACAGAGTCACAGGATGTTCAACGCAAAACTGCGTTCCTCATGGGGGGAAGGTTGCAAATTGTAACTGTATTTTCTAGCGGAAAAAGTGCTTGACGAAATGTGCTGTATAGTTTATACTTATTAAGTATTCACTTGGAGAGGTGTCCGAGCGGCTTAAGGAGCAT
>CAUSMY010000134.1:0-4304 GCA_963533015.1 uncultured Veillonella sp. | reverse complement strand
AAGCGCTACAAGCGCAGGCGGTTGTGGCGGCGGATGCGGTGGTGGATGTGGGTCCTCCTCTGAATCCGAATCAGGATGCGGCTGTGGCTGTGGTGGTCACGAAGAGCAAGAAGTAAAGTAACTAATTCGATACCATAAGTTTGGTAAGAGGGACTCCGATAACACGGGCCCCTCTTATCTTTATAATTTTTAATTACAATATATTTTCATGTATTAATGTGACGAAGATCACAGAAAGGAACTAACAATGTTCAACGTAAAAAAAGAAACTTTAAGAGACGCTAATGTATTCGCAGCTGGTTTAGCTTTAGGCACAGTAGGTTTAAAAGTATTAACTTCTAAAGATGCTCGTAAAGTATATGCTAACGTAGTAGCAGCTGGTATCCGTGCTAAAGATAGCATCTTAAAAACAACTGAAAAATTACAAGCTTCCACAGGTAGCATCTTGGCAGAAGCACAAGAAATTAATGCAACTCGTGATGAAGAAGTATTAGAAGAAGGTAAATAATACATGATGCAATTTAAAGTATTGCAACGTTTGTCTCGTCGTCTTCACGTGCGTATCGAAGGCCGTAAATTTAATGATGCACAAGCTCAATATATCGAAGATACATTGATGAAATCTGATGCTATCAATAAAGTAAACTTCTTTACGCGTTCTGGGGATGTGATCATCCAACATACAGGTGATGAAAGTACAGTACGGGCAGCATTGTTTGCTTTGCAAGAGTTAGATTTAGCTAATGCGCCAGCACTCCATGAACTTTCTCCTCGACTTGTGAACAAACGTTACAAAGAGGAAATGATCGATAAAACATTATTGTATATCGGTAAAAAACTTGTCTTGCCAGCACCTATTGCAGCGGCATGGTCTTGGTTTGATGGTATCAAGTTCATTGGTACAGCTATCAAAACATTGTGGAAACGCAAACTGACTGTAGAAGTATTAGACGGCGTAGCTATCGGTGCAGCATTGCTACAAAAAGATTACTCCACAGCGGGAGCTGTCATGTACTTATTGGGTATCGGAGAAATCTTAGAAGAGTGGACATTACGTAAATCCGTTCTTAACTTAGCAGAAAGCATGTCCCTAAACGTAGATAAAGTTTGGGTGCTTGTGGATGGCGTAGAAGTGAGCAAACCAATTGGTGACGTACAAGTTGGCGACATCGTAGTAGTTCGTCAAGGTGAAGTAGTACCATTGGATGGTCAAGTAGTAGATGGCGTTGTTCTTGTCAACGAAAGCTCTATGACTGGGGAACCTGAACCTGTTCGTCGTGATGCGGGCACTTCTGTATATGCAGGTACTGTCGTAGAAGAAGGCCAATGTTCCTTTGAAGTACGTACTACATGCAAACACACTCGTTTCGAGCAAATCGTAAACTTGATCGAAGAATCTGAACAAATGAAATCTGGTATGGAACAAAAAGCATATCGCATGGCAGATAAATTAGTACCAGTGAGTTTCTTAGGAGCTTTTGCTACCTTTGCATTGACTCGCAATGTAATGAAAGCCTTATCTTTCGTTATGGTAGACTTCTCTTGCGCATTGAAATTGTCCATTCCATTGGCGGTATTATCCGCTATGCAAGAAGCATCTAACCGTGGTATCACCGTAAAAGGTGGTAAATTTCTGGAGCGTATCGCAGAAGCAGATATGATTGTCTTCGATAAAACAGGTACGTTAACAAAAGCAGAACCTGTATTCCAAGAAATTATTCCTTTCAATGGTAATGATGCAGATGAAATGTTGACATTGGCAGCATGCCTAGAAGAACATTTCCCACATTCCATGGCGAAAGCTGTTGTGAATGCGGCGAAAGATCATCACTTGCCACATAAAGAAATGCATTCTAAAGTAGAATACGTTGTGGCTCACGGTATCGCTTCTAAAGTGGGTAACCGTAAAGTACGTATCGGTAGCCATCACTTCATTTTTGAAGATGAAAAAACAACGATTCCAGAAGGGGAAGAAGCTAAATTTGAAAACCTTCCAGAAGGTTGTTCCCATTTATACTTAGCGATTTCTAATGTCTTGTCTGCGGTTATTTGTATCAAAGACCCAGTACGTGAAGAGGCAAAAGATGTTATCCGCGAACTTCATGAGTTAGGTGTGAAGAAAATCGTTATGATGACTGGTGATAGCCGTAAAAACGCTGAGCGTGTAGCAGCTGAAATTGGTATTGATGAAGTGCATGCAGAAGTAATGCCAACTGATAAAGCTGATTACGTTCGTAAAGCAAAAGAAGAAGGCTACACAGTAATGATGGTTGGGGATGGTATCAATGACTCCCTAGCATTATCCGAAGCACATGTAGGTATTGGTATGAATGAAGGTGCTCCAATTGCACAAAAAATTGCCAATGTAACAGTGTCTAGTGATAACCTATCTGCTATCGTAGATTTACGTCGTATTTCTATAAAGTTGATGGATCGTATCAAAATTAACTATAACTCCATTGTAGGTGTGAATGGTGGACTTGTAGGATTGGGCGTGTTAGGTGTAATGCCTCCTAGCTCTACTGCATGGATTCACAACTTGTTCACATTAGGTGTAGGCATGTATAGCATGACTCCATTATTGGAAAAATCAAAAGCAACTGATGATGACTGCATCGAAGTTGAAGCAGTTGTGGCATAACATATTTATAAAGGCTCTCGTCTTTGACGAGAGCCTAAAATATGGTATACTATAGTTGTAATAATAAGAAGAACCCGATGTGTGTTTGGCGTTAGGTTCATCTTAAAATCTTCGCATATGATGACCCTAACGTGTGGAGCGCTAGGGTCGTTATATTACTAACTACTAATTATTTGAGTAATTGTAATATGGCAACAACTAAACCTAACTCACATCGAGTTCTTATAATTAGTATATCATAATTAGCATCCGCAAGGGTGCTTTTTTGTTTTTAAAAATGAAATAGTCTATGTATTTATAAGATGGCCGATGTTTGATATACTATAGGTAAAGATACTATGAGTTTAGAAAGGAATACCTATGTCAACAGTTCAAGATGTGGTGCGGCGCACTGTATATATGAGTATTTTTTTTATGTTAATTCCCTTGGGGGCCTATACGATTCACACCGGAATGAGCGCTATTGTGGCTGGTGCTAGTTATGGAGTATTGTCCTTGGTGATTCCTATTTTTTATTTGCGCTCTAGTGAAAGTGGCTTCGGCCCCAACATGCGTAGAATCCCATGGTATGTATACACCTTAGTTTGGGTATTAGTACAAGGTAGTACATTCTTGGTGTTTAATAATTTAGATTTATCTTGGCTTTGGAACTTATCTACTATCGGTCGTGATGTGGTGTTTGCCATCATCATGTATTGCCAAGTAACAATATCTTTAATTTTGGGCTTGTTAGGTGGAAAGAACCAAAGGAGTTTGGCATGAAAAGTTATATAAAATTTTATGGATGGTCCCTATTGTGGATTATTCCGTTAAGTCTAGTGTTTAGTTTAGGTCAATTTGATACAGCTAGCATCATTATGTTTACCATATCTTCCTTAGCTATACCTTTGGCATTGAAAGCTGTGCCTCGATTGGCAGGTCAATTTGATTTTGAGTTGGGTAAAGGTCATTATGTATATGCATGGACATGGTGGAATTTCTTTTTCTTCTTTGGAAATGGTATTTTGCCATTTACATTACCACAAGACCCATTGATGATTATAGCTGCATGGATTCTAACGATGATCATCGTGGTAGCGCTTATATTAGCCACAACTCGTACACTAGATAGATGGATGCAACGCAAGAAACGTCATTATTTTATCGATACAGTCTTGAATATTTCCACTTATGCATTACCATTGCCATTATTGTTTTTAGGCGATGTTATGTATTTAGATCTGACAGATCCACGTATTCAAGCATCCTTGGGAATGGAAGGGTTTGTAGGTTTATTTGCGAGCCTTCAAATCGGTTTCATTGCATTAATCATCACTACCATAGCTAGCATGGTATTTTATTTATATCCACGCCGTACATCCTTGTGGCCACGTGTCACTGCCATCGTAGTAATGGCGGTATGGTGGGTAGCAACCAATGCACATATCCTATTCGGTGGCTACATTCCAGACATTGTGAAAGTCTGGGCAGGAAAAGCATTGCCAGCCTTTACAGGAAGTCCATTAGTGTATATTACACCAGCAGTATTTGAAATCTGTGTCATTGCACTAAGCGTGGCTATTGGATTGGGAATTGAAAAATTGTGGTTGTCAAAGCAAGGTGAAGCTCAAGATACATAATTAAAGAAAAGATATCATATGGTTATTATGATACTTTCAAAATA
>CAUSMY010000133.1:0-4321 GCA_963533015.1 uncultured Veillonella sp. | reverse complement strand
GACCCTCTATTTAGATATTAGATATTTCTTATTTATATATCAGATCATATGAAGTTTACCTTACTCAGGTTGCACCAACGCCCGATGAATCAATCCAATCACCAATCCTACGCCGCCGAACACGATCCAGTCCATGCCGATACCATGCATTGGCACTTGTGTAGCAAAGAATTGTCCAATGTTGCCAAGATCAACTTTTGCCGTTTCTAGACCAGATACAAGAGCTGTAATGAAGGTAGCCCCTACTGTCCACGCATACACACATTGACGGCCTTTGAACACTGGATCTAAGAAGGCCAAGAAAATCAATACGATGGCTAGAGGATACAAGAACATCAACACTGGGATGGCAGATGTAATGATAGTCTTCAATCCAAACATACCTACCCCTGTAGACACTACAGAGAATAGGACTGCATACCATTTGTAGGAAAGTCCACCGAATTGTGTACTGAAGTACTGTGCACAAGAAGTAACTAAACCGATACTTGTTGTTAAACAGGCTAACAATACGATAATCGCCAAGATCATAGCTCCTAACTCGCCAAATAGTAAGCGTGCAGATTCGGCTAATACAGGGGCGCCAGTCTCTAAGATACCAAGTTTTTCTACACTAGTTGCTCCTAAGCTAGCAATGAAAATATATACTAAGCCTAAGCAACCTACCGCAATTAAACCGGCTTTTAACGTTGCGCTTGTAATTTCCGCTTTTGTTTTCGCCCCAGATAAGGTAACAAATTCAATGACCAAGATGCCGAACACAAACGAAGCTAACGCATCCAATGTATTATATCCATCTAAGATACCTTGTACAAATGCAGTACTGCTCGTAGCATACATCTCACTTGGTGTTGTATAACCACCTAATGGGGTAATTAAAGATTTAATAATCAAAATAACAATAGCCAGCAATAAAGCAGGTGTCAGTACTTTACCAATACGATTCACTAGCTTTTGTGGGTTAATGGACAACCATAATGTGATCAAGAAGAATCCTATTAAGAATATCATTTGTGTCGTTTCTGTGGCTGCACCACCTAAGAATGGTTTCATAGCTATTTCATAGGATACGGTACCGGTTCTAGGAATCGCAAATGCTGGGCCGATAGATACGTATAATGCCAATGTAAATAAGACTCCAAACACTGGATGCACACGGCTTGCCAAACTTTGTACGTTACGGCTACCAGAAAATCCCATAGCCATAACCCCTAATAAAGGCATGCCCACCCCAGTAACGATAAAACCTAAAATAGCCCACCACACATTAGTACCTGCGTGTTGACCTAATGTAGCCGGGAAGATTAAGTTGCCTGCCCCAAAGAATAATGCAAAGAGCATAAGGCCTATTGCGATATAGGCTCGCCCTGATAGTTGCGTATGATCTGACATAGTATCTCCTTTCAAATACACTCTATACTAACAAATATACACTATGTATAAACATTTTATGCTGTAGCTTTTATTATAGCTAATTATAGGCAAAATAAAAAGCCATTTCCACTAGGGAAAATGGCTTTCTCTATGCCAATTATGCATATAACATCTTCCTATAATTGATAGACTATCTGCATGCATTAACTATAACTATATACCTCGGCATCAGTCACATGGCTCCACATTGACTTTCACATCATAGAAAGTACTTCCCCAACCATAGTCTGTAGGGCGTGAAGCTGTGAGGACATTCATTGTATGTTCTGTATCATAGGACTGTGATTGCCACCATACGCCACAGCTGACAATGGTCCCTTTAGGAACTGTGTTATCAATGACTAAGGCAATGCGTAATGAACCTCGTACATTGTACAAGCGGACAAACTGACTCTGTAATACACCTTTACGCTCTGCATCTTCCGGGTGCATACGAGCCATCATCATTGGCACATCTTCTTGTAGCTCACAGAAGGAGGAGTCTAAAATTCGTGGATCTGTCCCATTAATCAGGAAAAACTCAGCCTCATCCCCATGGGCCTCACGATACACTGGATATGGCTCTTGTTCTAATGGATTATACAGCTCAATCTTACCAGATGGCGTTCCATATTCTAGTTTATAGGTGTCCGATAACTCCATGTCTACCAATTCACCTGCTAAGATTCTATCTTGTATTTCCGTCGGAATTGGAGCGTGACGTACAATATCTTCTATCATCTCTAACTCAGACATATCGAATACAGGATCCTCAATCTGCATGGCTTTGGCAATACTACAGATTGTATTCCAGTTGGAACGACTTTCACCGACTGGAGAAATCGCCTGATACCCACATCCGATTGTGTAATGACCGTATGAATTATATATATCATTATGTTCTACCGATGTGGTGGCCGGCAAAACAATATCTGCATATTTTGCCGTTTCTGTCATAAACCGTTCATGAACTACGGTGAACAAATCTTCTCTAGCTAATCCTTTACGCACCACGGTTTGATCCGGTGATGTGATGGCGGGGTTACTGGAATACACATACAAGGCCTTAATCGGTGGGTTTTCAGCTTCTGTTAACATAGGTCCCAACCGAATCATTGGGTTCAATCGGGTTTCTTTCTTCTGAAAGCGAGCCCAGCTGATACGGCTGCCCCCTACAAATTGACTGCCAGATGTACTCGATAATAATCCACCACCTTGATGCAAATAGGCCCCCACTAAGGCAGGCAACGCCACAATGCAGCGCACTGTATTCGCTCCATTTCCATAACGAGACAATCCACTTCCCAAGCGAATAAATGGTGCTACCGCTTGTCCATAAGCGCGAGCAAACTGAACGATTCTTTCTTTAGGCACTCCTGTGATACGTGCCACTTTCGATGGTGGATAGTCTGCGACTACTATCTCGTGAAAGCCTTCATAACCTTGTACATATTGATCGATAAACTCCCTATTAATGAATCCTTCACTAGCTAGCACATGGGCTACTCCTAGGGCAAAGGCTCCATCTGTACCTGGTCTCAAGATAATGACTTCATCTGCCAGTTTCGCAGTTTCTGTATAGTGCGTATCAATGACCCATAGTGTTGCACCTTTCTGCCGAGCTACTTTCACATCATGTAACACATGTACATCCGTAGCTACTGCATTGAGACTCCACAAAATAACACAATCACTATCCTGCATATCTTGAGGTCGATTCCCCAAAGTGCTTCCCATCAAGCTATTCCAACCATATCGCTTCGCAGGAGAACAAATTCCTTTATCTTGTCGTGTAGCACCTAAGATGGCAAATAAAGGATCTCCTGCTCCTTTATGTAAAATGCCCATCGTCCCTGCATAAGAATAGGGCATAATGCTTTCAGAGCCATAGGTATCAATGCAGTGCTGAAATCTCTCTGCGATTTCCTGCAATGCTTCTTCCCATGTAATTGGCTCAAATTGCCCACTGCCCTTGGCCCCAATTCGTCGCAATGGCGTTTTGATACGGCCAATATGGTGGACAGTTCGTTCGTAATGTTGCATTTTTTGGCACAACGTGCCACGGGTAAAACCATGTGTTTTCAGCCCTTGTACTTTCTCTATGCAATCTCCCGATACAGTGACGGTTAATCCACACGCATCAGGACAATCATAAGGACATACAGATGTCCTTGTCTGTAATTGACCTCGTTGTAAAAAGCGATTCATGCATATCCCCCTATCTATTGTGTATCCCCTACTATTTCTATCTGTATTGTATCATCTTACACCTGTTTTACAAAATTAAGCATTACTATACATCACACGTATCTCGAAATATATACGATATCCCTATCCTATAAAAACAGGAAAGAGCTCTCGCAGTATCCCTGCAAGAGCTCTTTTGTATAGTATAGTTGTATAGTTTAAAGTAGTGTTTCAGGATTTGTTATATCACACAGGATTGTAAGTTATGTGAATAATCAGAGGTTATTCATTAGAAATTATGCTAATGTAGCACGTAAGAACCATAATTGTTTTACATAATAAGCAATATGATCTTCCATGATAGCTACTAATCCAAAGTTGCCTTCTTCATCAGCAGATTCACGAATCGCACGTGCTTCTTTATTCAACAATTCAAAGTCTCCTTGTAAGAATTTATATACTTGTTCTACGGAGAATCTATTACCTGGTTCTTCTTTCAAAGATGCAATTTCCAAATATTTAGCTACATGTACCACTGGTTCTTCACCTTGCATTTTTACATGCTCTGCTACATCATCATAGTAATCAAATGCGATGTCATATACTTCTTCTAAGTATTTATGTGCAGGTACAAATTGAGAACCTGTTACATTGAAGTGGAAGTTGTGTAATTTAATGTTCCAAATTGCTAAGTTTGCAATATACTGATTAACTGCTTCTA
>CAUSMY010000132.1:0-4341 GCA_963533015.1 uncultured Veillonella sp. | reverse complement strand
GGTTTGCCGGGGCGCAATGAGCAATTTAGGCCCTTCTTGGACGGCTTTTGCTACACTATGAGAGTAAGCTCGAATCAATCCACCTGCGCCTAACTTGATGCCACCAAAATAGCGAGTGACTACGACAGCCACATTGGTAATCGTAGTTTTTTTTAGCACTTCTAGCATAGGTTTGCCGGCAGTACCAGAAGGCTCTCCGTTATCTGAGGATCGCTGTTGTTCTTGGCGTGGTCCGATGGCATAGGCCGTGCAGTTGTGGGTAGCATCCCAAAATTCTTTGGAAATGCGTTGAATAAAGGCTTGGGCCTCTTCTTCTGTAGATACAGGGGCAATGGTAGCTATAAAACGAGACTTTTCAATGATATATTCAGTTCTGAATTCATTGGCGATGGTAATATAAGAATGAGGGATATCTGACATAGGAACTCCTGTATAAGAACAATAAAATTAGTTTACAATGGTTGAACATTTATAGTATAACATAAATTGATAGGATACGGTTGTCTATCCAATATAGACTGTTAGATTTGTATAATCGGATAATATCATAAAAATAGTATAAAATATTTTGTGTAACCATGTTTGGCTAGACAATCTATATAATGTATATACTATGAAAAATGTGGGATATGTGTTAATATATTCATATTAAGAAATTTAGATATCTTTCACATAGAAGCAAATAGCATGAGGAGGAATTATGCATAAAGAAGAGTTTTCTATTATAGGCATGCATTGCGCAGCCTGTGTAGGGCGTGTAGAAAAAGTAGTACAAAAATTAGAGGGTGTAGCTGATGTGAAAGTCAACTTGCTCACCAACAAAGGGACAGTCACATACACAGAAGATAGCACCATTGGTGCTACAGAGGTGATTGCAGCCATTGAAAAAATAGGCTTTGGTGCTCATATTGCTGCCGATGAAGGAGGCGTGGTAGAACAACCATCCCATAAAGGACAATATATCCGCTTAGGGGTAGCTGCTCTCATGGCAATTCCGATGATGGTATCCATGATGGGACATTATTTCTGGCAATGGCCGATGCTATCTCATGAAATTGAGTTGGTCTTAGCTACGATTGCTCAATTTGGATCAGGTTGGATTTTTTATACGAGTGCCTTTGCGGCCATTCGCAGTGGCACCCTCACTATGGATGTATTAGTTGCATTGGGTACATCCGTGGCGTATGGGTTTAGTATTTATCAGATGGCAGTGGGACACCATGAGATGTACTTTGAAACCTCTGCATGGTTGATTACTTTTATCTTATTAGGAAAATTATTAGAAGATATTGCAAAGGGACGTACTTCGGAAGCAATTCAAAAATTAATGGCTCTACAACCTAGTGTAGCTCATGTGGAACGAGATGGACAGTGGATGGATATTCCAACTAAAGATATTGTTGTTGGTGACAAAATCCAAGTTCGTGCCGGTGAAAAAATCCCTGTGGATGGTATTATCTTAGAAGGTAACTCTACAGTTGATGAAGCGATGTTAACGGGTGAAAGTGTGCCGGTAGAGAAAGGTCGTTCTAGTCAAGTTATGGGGGCTACCGTCAATGTATCGGGCACTTTTATTATGAAAGCTACTGCCATAGGAGAGGCAACGATGTTGTCGCAAATCATTAAAGTGGTAGAACAGGCACAAGCCTCGAAAGCGAGCATTCAGCGCATAGCTGATGTAGTGGCATCCTATTTTGTTCCTGTAGTCATAGGTATTGCTATCCTTACTATGGGGATTTGGTATTTCGGATTAGGTTCCACAGTAGGAGATGCTTTATTGTACGGCACAGCTGTGCTTGTCATAGCTTGCCCTTGTGCACTAGGTTTGGCTACTCCAACCTCTATCATGGTCGGATCAGGATTAGGAGCTGAACATGGTGTGCTTATTAAAAGTGCTGAATTTTTAGAAAAGGCAGGCCATATCAATGCCATTATTATGGATAAAACAGGGACATTAACAGAAGGAAAGCTGTCCGTAACGAAGGTATTATATACTGCAGGCGATGAGATGTATAATTTGGCTTTCACAGTGAACCTAGAAAAAGGATCTACACATCCTATTGCACAAGCCATTGTAAAATATGGTGCTAGCAAAGGTGTACCCCAAATGATTGTGAAAGAATTCCAAGATATTCCTGGCAAGGGATTAGAAGGTCGCATTGCTGGTAAGTGGATTCAAGTAGGACACACTAGATGGATGCAAGAGTTAGGCGTAGATCTAGCGGCTTGGACAGAGGATATTCATGAATTAGAAAAAAGTGGAAATTCTGTGTCTATTTTGTTGGTAGATCATGAAGTCTGTGCTATCTGGGCCGTAGCAGATACATTGCGCCCAGAAACACCAGAGGTTGTGAAGGCATTGCAACGCCAAGGCATTGAAGTGTGGATGGTGACAGGTGATAATGCTCGTACTGCGAATTATATAGCAGAGCAAGCAGGGATTCGCCATGTAGTGGCAGAAGTTTTGCCACAAGATAAAGCAAATACCATCGAAAGCTTGCAGGCCAAAGGGTTATCCGTTGGTATGGTAGGCGATGGTATTAATGATGCGCCAGCGTTAGCATTGGCAGATATTGGATTTGGAATTGGTCAAGGCACAGACGTTGCCATTGAGGCTGCTGATATTGTACTAGTGCGAAATGATTTACGAACTCTTGTACAAGCAGTGAACATTAGTCGTAAAACAATGACCAACATTAAGCAGAATTTATTTTGGGCTTTAATTTTTAACTGTATTGGCATACCGTTGGCAGCTGCAGGATACTTAAGTCCAATCATTGCGGGTACAGCCATGGCCTTCAGTTCTGTTACCGTGGTAAGTAATGCGCTGCGGTTAAAACGAGCACATGTATAAATAATGATTTTATTTGCTGATACTAGAACTCTGGGAAATTAGAGTTCTAGTAATCTAGCGATGAGATTGTAATTTGGATATAAAAATAGAACCCCAACTCAAGGGAAGAAGAGTTGGGGTTTTGTTTCGGACAAGGTCCTATCTATTTCACTCAAAGGTTGGGGTATATTCTAATAGTATGGGCGTACATATTTGAATCAACCTTTTTTGTGCTTACATTTACCAGCTGTGTTACCGCTCATAATACGGTTGAACATAGCGTGGATTTCCTCGGAAGATTGACCTTCTTCACGAGCAGCTTCGATGTGGCGCATTGCCATATCATAGCGGGCTAACTTTTCTGGGTCGTTCGCGTAAAATTCGCGACCTTTGTGTCCACATGCCATGGGTATAGCCTCCTTATTCAATAGTTTATACTTATTAACTTGCTCAATGAGAACTCCTGTACATCTTGTGTACCTGTCCTCTGGTATTATGGTAAAGGATATGGTTATAGTGGAGTCAACTAAGAAATATAATTATTTTTAAAATACTTACAAAGCTCTGTTAAGTACTGATACTATCGTGTTTTAAGTGAATAAGAAGAGAGTAGAGTTACTTTTTTATGAGAATTAATTAAGTTATTGATAAAAACACATGAATGGAAGTTAATATATGAAAAATCCCACAGTTGTGCTATAGTATAGATACATATAAAACTACATACCTATAGTGTAGTTTTAGCATGAGTGGGCAGTAATTACACAAAATGAATATAAATAAAGGGAAGACTGGGATATATGCGAGACATTTATATGACAATAGGAGATGTATCAAAACTATATGGTATATCAAAGCAAACGATTTTATATTATGAAAAATTAGGCTTATTTCCGCCAGCAAAAATTGAAGAGAATGGATACCGCTATTACACATTAGAAGAATGTTATCGATTAGAGATTATTTTAACGTTAAAAAAACTAAATCTATCCTTAAAAGATATTCAAGATTATGTGGAGCATCGTGGGGCACAAATGTTACAAACATTGCTAGAAGATGCTCGGTATGGTTTTGATCGAGATATCAATGAATTGTATACGAATAAGATGCAATTAGAGCGAACGCTATTTAATTTGGAACGATATTTAAAAATTCCACAAAATCGTTTGTTCTTTGGCATGAAGGAAGAATCTTTTTATGCGTTAACTCCCTATGATTTGAATGAAAAGGGGAAGAAAAAACTATTTACCTTGATACAACATCAAGCTCAGCTACTATATGAAATGCCTTTTAAAGAGGTGAAGATTGGCATGGCCATTGATGGTGAGGCTTATGAAAAAGGAGATATTACAAACTATAGTCATTATTGTACAGACGTGGGCTTTGATTACGAGGGAGAGAGGGAGATCGTAACGCGACCTAGAGGCATGTATTTGGAATTATTTTATACAGGGTTATATGAAGAGCAAGCATCTTGGATCTATGATAAGGTAACAAGTTATCTCTCC
>CAUSMY010000131.1:0-4386 GCA_963533015.1 uncultured Veillonella sp. | reverse complement strand
CTTTTTAGTTTCCATGCGAAGAGGTTTATTTATATATAATATCTAGTATAGCTGAGTACTTCGTGTTCATATCTCCGACTTTCACAGGCGGTGATTCGTGATATATACGGATAGAGGAGATAGTATATATAGTAAGGGATATAGTGTGTACGAAAAGAACGTACGGTATAGGAATGGCGAGGTTTGCCCCCAATCAATTATAATCTGCACATTACAATCCCTAGGAACCATGATATAATATATCTATATGTATTATTCATATCATTTCTACAAGAAACGGAAGGTGTTATGATGAATTATTGGCTATTTTCACTAATCAATGGTATGGCCAACTGGAGCGTTCTGCTAGATGCATTGATGATACTTAGCTCTAAACTGATTCCATATCTCTATATAGGTATTCTAGGTTGGTTATATGTGAAAGGATTCCGTACAGGTAATTTCAAACTTCGTGGTGAAAGTTTTGCCACAGGGGTGCTCTTAGTGCTTTGTCTTATTGGAAGTTTTATCCTAGGGGCCATGTTCTACGAAAATCGACCATTTGTGGATCACCAAGTGAACCTTATCGTGTCTCATGCGGCGGATGCTAGTTTTCCTAGCGATCATGCAGTGGGGACTATGGCCATTGCTAGCGGAATCTTATTCTATCATTGGAGTTTGGGAACAAAGATGGTCTATGGCTCTATTTGGGTAGGTTTTTCTCGTGTGTTTGTAGGCAACCATTACCCTGGGGACATACTAGGAGCTTTTATCCTCGTATGGGTAATTACGGCAGTCTATAATAAAACGATTCGCCGAGGGGTGGTTCGTTTGTATAAAGGGTTGGATCTTCGGTTGATGGAAGCATATACAAAACGATTTCCAAAACGTCGTAGACGGTTGCATACGAAGTAATTAGATTGCCACATATAGGGCATAGGAGGTTAGTTATGAATTTTGAAAGTTCTGCGGGTCCACAACAATATAGTGATTCCGTGTATGAGGTTGTATTTACACCGGTTTTAGAGCGTCCAGAGTACCAAGGGGAACCGATTCGTTCTTTGTTGCTGGAATTACAGAAAAAAATGGGGGAATCCGATTTTAATCAGTACATTAACAGCTTAACCAGTGTGAAGTACAATGGTACTGCTTTATGGTTAATTACGAAAAGTGAACGGAATCGTACCCTCATTGAAGGTCGTTTCTTACCATTACTTCGTGAAGTGTTCAAGGTAGCGGCACCTCGTATTATTTCGCAACCATAACTACTGTATATGATAACTAGTATAGATACAGATATACTGTATGAGAATCCTAATGCATGGCATTAAGTCTGGATAGGATAAGTTAATATAGGATAGATTAGTATAGTACAGAATAGTAGTTTGCTGTTATACATGCTTGGTACACCACATAGAATATCTGGGAAAGCTCCGTCTAAAGATGGAGCTTTTTTTGTGCTTTCAGATGAGGTAACTTTCATATTATTGAGAAAAATTATCATTGACATAATCCCACTGGTGACGTATGATAGGTAGTAAGAAGTGTGTGTTTATGTAACCCGAACGATTAAGAATTAATATGGAGGCATATATGAATCAACGTGGAATTGTGTTAGCAACATTTGGATCGATCTATGGAGATGCTGTAGAGGCATCGGTAGGAGCGATGGAGCGTCGCATTGCAGAGATGTATCCAGGTATAGAAGTGCGTCGCGTATTTTTGTCTGATGCATTAGTAGATAAATGGAATGAAAAATATGATACAAAGGTGTTCACTTTGAGTAGTGCCGTGGAAGATTTGGCGAGAAACGGTGTGACAGAATTATTCATCCAACCATTTGCGCTAGTATGGGACCAATGTTATGTACAAATGCGAAAAGAAGTGATGAAAGATGCGCATGAACGAGGATTGCGCGTGACAGTGGGTAAACCATTATTGAACTCCTTGGGCGTGAAGAACTATGCAGACGATTATTCCGACACGATTGAAGCGATTATTAAACATATTAATATTCGTGCATTAAATAAAAGCGTATTGTTGATGGCGAACGGTCAAAACCAATTGGAATATAGTGCGTTGCAATTGAAATGCTTGTACGGAGCGGGACAAAATGTTGTGGTATTCACAGCCAATGGATTCCCAAACTTTAAACAGGCTTTGACATTGTTAGAGCGATTGGATCATCAAGAAGTATTAGTGGTGCCATTGGCATTGATTGGATCAGCACATTTGATGGACTATCTAGGGGGAGATCGCTCCGATTCCATTGCGACACTATTGGGCCAACAAGGCTATGGCGTATCCATCTGGAACGAAGGCTTAGGGGAAAACCCATTTGTGCAAGAACTATTCGTAAAACATTTAGCACAAGTCATCCGAAGTGCAGAACGTCGTAACTTGCGCCAGCGTGAAGGCGATGGAAACGTGTCGGTGAAGCAGGGAACATTTAGAACGGCATAAACTAGAAAAAGGGCTGATGTTCTCTGGTACGATAGAGGTAGAGATACCATCCTTGATGTAGCCAAAAGACATTAAAGTTTTATAAGAAAATACAAATGAGTCGCATACCATTGTGAGATATGGTATGCGATTTTTTGATTGTTAGGGGGATATGGGGTATAATGAATTATACAAAAAGTATTGACAATAAGGCATGAGTTTTTGTTCATAAAATATGTAACAAAATTTGTATCAATTTTATATATCCTTGATATTCGATACTTATAGAAGTAGTGTTCTTTTCATATAGGAGGAGCATATGAAAGTATTAGTCACCGGTGGCTGTGGTTTTATAGGTAGCCATTTCTTACGATACATGATGAATACCTATCAGCATGATTGTTTTATATGCTTAGATGCCTTAACCTATGCAGGGAATGCAGAGAATATTGAGGATTTGCTCGGTGATGAGTGTTTGACGCAGTATGTAGGATCGATTTGTGATGCGGAGTTGGTGGAATCTATCTTTTCGATACACAAACCAGATATAGTGGTGCACTTTGCGGCAGAGACCCATGTGGATCGGAGTATTGCAGGTCCCCAAGTCTTTTTAGAGACCAATGTAATGGGCACAGGTGTCCTGCTAGATGCATGCTGGCGACATGGTGGAGTGCGCTTTCACCATGTGTCTACAGATGAGGTGTATGGAGCATTGCCACTAGGTGAAGGTAACCCTTTTACTGAAAGTGACTCATTACAGCCGACCAGCCCTTATGCATCATCTAAGGCATCTTCGGACCTGTTGGCATTGAGTTATTACAAGACCTATGGATTGCCGGTGACGATATCGAGATGTTCCAACAACTATGGAACTCACCAATATCCAGAAAAATTAATTCCTTTAGTGATACAAAAAGCTTTACATGATGAGCTATTACCAGTCTATGGAGATGGGCTGAACGTGCGAGATTGGATACATGTGCTAGACCACTGTAGGGGGATTGATACGATTCTCCAGAAGGGGATACCAGGTGAGGTATATAACATAGGTGCCAATGAAGAAGTGGCTAATATTGACTTAGTGAAGCGGATACTAGATTGCATAGGGAAACCCCATGAACTAATTATCTATGTAGACGATCGATTGGGACATGATAGGCGATATGCTATTAATAGTGGAAAATTGCAGACCTTGGGGTGGAAGCCAGAGTGTACGTTGGAAGATACCTTGGGGGAAGTTGTGGAGTGGTATAGAACCGTATTTATAGAAAGATACGTGTAGAGATACAAACAATGGAGGGAATATGACGAATCCTTTATTATCGGTAGTGATACCTGTATATCATGTAGAAAACTATATACGACAGTGTTTAGATTCGGTGCTAGCACAAACCTATACAAATATGGAAATTATTATTGTAGATGATGGTGGAAAAGATGGGTCGCTAGCTATTTGTCAGGAATATGCCCGCATAGATGAACGGATTCGGATCATTAGCCAAGAGAATGGTGGTCTAAGTAAAGCTAGAAATGTAGGTGTAGAATACTCAACAGCAAATTATGTTACGTTCATTGATAGTGATGATTTTATTCATCCTAAGATGTTTGAAACTATGATGAAACTCATGCAAGAGAATGGGGTAGATATTGTTTCTTGTGGCAGTACAAGAAAGGAAATAGAGCCAGAATTAGGGAGTGGGGATATTACAACCTTTGACCATGATACTTTAGTATCTATAGGCTTGCGTGATCAATATGTTAGTGCTTGGGGTAAAGTTTATAAACGTCATGTCCTAGAGACTGTACCATTTCCAGAAGGTAGAGTCTTTGAAGATTTAGGTACATTATATAAAATCTTTCATGAAAGTAATGGCATGGTGCATGTGGATTACGCCTTTTATCATTATATAAAACGGCCCAATTCGATCACACAAACTTCATTCAGAGTGAAACCTAAATACGATT
>CAUSMY010000130.1:0-4442 GCA_963533015.1 uncultured Veillonella sp. | reverse complement strand
TAGCATCAACGCTAAGTATTTGAGCACAAAGAAAGAAAAAATGCGTCATATGCTGTAATATTGTTTGAAATGCTATGTATGAATAATAGTATGATGAAACATTTAATGCCATAGTTAATTATATTGAAATTGATAAGGAGATATACAATGATTCAAGAAGGTAAATTGATAGGTACTGGTAAAAAATTTGCTATTATCGGATCTCGTTTTAATGAGTTTATTACTTCTAAATTAATTAGTGGTGCTAAAGATGCCTTGTTACGACATGATGTACAAGATGGAGATATTACTACAATCTGGGTACCAGGTGCATTTGAAATTCCTTTAATTGCTCAAAAAGCTGCAAAAAGTGGAAAATATGATGCTGTGATTTGTTTAGGTGCTGTTATCCGTGGGGCAACGACACATTATGATTACGTATGCAATGAAGTAGCTAAAGGGATTGCACATGTATCTTTAGAGTCTGGTGTACCTGTGATGTTCGGTGTAGTTACTACTGAAAATATTGAACAAGCCATTGAACGTGCTGGTACAAAAGCAGGCAATAAAGGTTTCGATTGCGCAATGGGGGCTATCGAAATGATCAATCTATTGGAGTCTATGTAGAAAGAAGGATATCCGTGGATTTTATTAAACGTTATACAACAGCAGAAGGACTTAGACTTTCCATTGCTGTTACAACAGATACAGTAGAAGAGGCGAGAGTTCGCCATGATTTATGGCCGGTGGCAACAGCGGCTCTTGGTCGTACTATGACGGGAGCTATATTAATGGCCGGTGACTTTAAAAATGATGAGAATGTTAGCATTCGTTTGCGTGGCGATGGCCCGTTGGGGATTGTTCATGTAGATGCATTTAGTAATAATACAGTTCGTGGCTATGTAGATCATCCACATGTGGACGTACCTTTGCAACGAGCAGGTAAATTAGATGTGGGGGCCGCTGTAGGACGCACTGGAGAAGTGCAAGTTACACGATTTACGAAGCTACGACAAAATTATACGTCCCAAAGTCCGATTCAAACAGGCGAAGTAGCTGAAGACTTGGCTTATTATTTAGCGATGTCCGAGCAAGTGGGGTCCGTTTTAAGCTTAGGAGTCTTAGTAGATCCTGACTATCATACAATTGTGGCTGGTGGATTCTTAATTCAAGCCTTACCAGATGTTACGAATGATGCCTTTGACATGATTGAAGCTAATTTAAAGACAATCGGTCCTATTACAGAATACTTAACAACACATCCTAATGCAGAACAGTTAATGGAGAGAATCCTTAAAGGGTTTACTGTACAGGAAGTGTATAGTGAAAGAGTACATTTTGAATGTCCATGTAGCGGAGATAGGTTCTTCGATCGTTTAGCTAGTTTACCAATGGATGATAAAAAGGAGCTTGCTCAAGACGAGGTAACTGAATTAACATGTCATTATTGTAATGAAAAGTATCATTTTTCCAAAGACGATATGCAAACATTATTGATTGAAGATGTGCATTAATAGGAATAATCTCTACGGAGGGAATAAGCATGAAAAGCATTGAATGGAATGGAACAGAAGTCATCATCTTAGACCAAACCAAATTACCTACATCTGTGGAATACTTACATTGTACAGATTGGCGACAGGTAGCAGAGGCTATTAAAATGCTCCGTATTCGAGGTGCACCAGCGATTGGTGTATCTGCTGCCTATGGATTGATTTTAGCCTTCCGTGAAAGTTTTCATCGAGGTGGATCTAGTGTAGAAATTCTAACGGAGTTTAGAGCGTTTGCGGAAACCTTACGTCAAACTAGACCTACAGCCGTTAATCTGATGTGGGCTATTGACCGGGTATTACAAGTGGTTGATACTTTTACAGGTCATATTAATGAGTTAGATGAAGTTCTTGTTAAGGAAGCGATTGCCATTGATACAGAAGATGTAGCCTTAAATGTGAGTATGGCAAAACATGGTGCTACTTTATTTCAGGATAAAGAAACATATCGTATTTTGACTCATTGTAATGCAGGAGCCTTGGCTACTGCTGGCATTGGGACGGCCCTAGGAGTGATTCGAGAAGTACATGCACAAGGACGACTAGAGCGTGTGTATGCAGATGAAACACGCCCACTATTACAAGGGTCTCGTCTGACTGCTTTTGAATTACATCAAGATGGTATTCCTGTTACATTACAGACAGATAATATGGCTGGTTATGCTATGCAACAAGGTTTGATTGACGCAGTTATCGTGGGAGCTGACCGAATTACCTTAGAAGGAGACGTAGCCAACAAAATTGGTACCTATAGTGTAGCTGTATTGGCAAAGCATCATAACATTCCTTTCTATGTAGCGGCACCATATAGTACATTTGACTTTTCTATGAGAAGTGGCAAGGATATTCCTATTGAAATGCGTAATCCTCTAGAAGTACTACAATTTCAGGGGGTCCCTTCTGCACCACAAGACATTGAAGTGTTGAATCCTGCGTTTGATGTTACACCTCATGAACTAGTAACAGCGATCATCACAGAAGAAGGAGTATTACGACCTCCTTTCATAGATAGTATTCGTGGTTTACAAGAAAAGAAAATGAAATAGGAGTATAGCATGGTAGATTTACTCATTACACATGTAGATGTGTTACAAGGAAAGACGATTCTAAGAGATACAGCCATTGTCATCGAAGATGGATATATTAAAGAGTTTGTTAACAATGATGCAGTCCCTCAAGCGAAGGAAGTGATTGATGGGAAAGGCATGCTTGCTGCACCTGGTTTAATCAACACGCATACGCATATTGCCATGGGTTTATTGCGCAATTATGCGGACGATTTAGAACTCATGGACTGGTTACAAACTGCGATCTGGCCAGCAGAGGCAAAATTAAATCATCATTTAGCTTATTGGGGTACGCAATTAGGTATTGCAGAAATGTTCCGGTCTGGTACAACTTGCTTTAGCGATATGTATTTCTTTATGGATCAAACAGCAGAAGCAGTAAAAGAAACAGGTATCCGTGCTGTATTATCCCGTGGTATGGCAGGTGTAGCTCCTACAGCAGAGCAAGCATTAGTAGAAAGTAAAGAATTATTTCTAAAGTATCACGGGTATAATCAAGGCCAAATTAAAGTGATGCTAGGTCCTCATGCTCCTTACACGTGCCCAGATGACTATTTAGAAAAAGTTGTGAATCTAGGTCAAGAATTAGGTGCTCAAATTCATATGCACTTAAGTGAAACTAAGAGTGAAGTAGAGAACGTCATCAAAATAACAGGTAAAACTCCAATTGCCCATATGAATGACTTAGGATTATTTGATTTAGGTTGCCTAGCTGCTCACTGTGTTCATGTAACGAATGAAGATATGGATATTATGAAAGAAAAATCAGTTCGTGTAGCACACAATCCGCAATCAAATCTAAAATTAGCCAGTGGTATTGCACCAGTTCCTGAAATGTTGGCAAAAGGAATTGTAGTAGGTCTAGGAACAGATGGATCCGCTAGCAATAATAATGCGGACATGTTAGAGGAAGTGCGTTTGGCAGCTATGTTACATAAAGCACGTCTATATGACCCATTGGCCATCCCTGCGCAAACAGCATGGGAATTGGGAACTGTGATGGGTGCCAAAGCATTAGATTATGATGATCTTGGTGTGCTCGCGGCTGGATATCGTGCCGATATCGTTCTCTATGATACATCAGGATTACATTGGCAACCTCGCTACAATGACGTAGCCTCCTTGGTATATGCTGCGAATGCTTCTGATGCAACTACCGTTGTAGTAGGCGGCAAAGTGGTAATGAAGGATAAAGAATTATTGACAATCGATGAAGAAAAATTGCGTCATGAAATTAAAGCAGCACAAGCTATCTTTCAAGCCTAGTAGGAGATAGTATAAGTTGATCCAGCCATTTATTGGCAATGCTCAGTGATATATCGTAGTTCCTGATTTATGGAATTAATGATCCCTTTCATAGTATTGTTATAGCTATATAATTTAAAAGCGAGGTCTAATAGGCCTCGCTTTTAGTTGACAAAAATTTTCATTCATAATATGATAAACATATTGATTAAACATTTTGTAAATTTAATTAACAAGTGAGCAAGTGCTCAATATATAGCATTCGGATAAGTTCCATTTTCCTTAAGGAAAATGGATTTTTTTATTGGGAGGAAACCAATGCGACGGTGGAATACAGTAGCTTGTACCTCTGTTTTATGTGGATTGCTAGTCGTATCAGGATGTTCTTGGACTGGGGATACTCCGACCGCAGTAAGCCAAGAGGCATCTACAAGAACAGAAATTGACAAAACTGGAACCTCAGTGGTTATACCAGCTCATCCTAAACGGGTAGTTATATTAAATACTGCTAATATTGATATGTATTTAGCGGTAGAAGGTACAATTGTGGGGCGTATGGATGCGGCATCTCTCACAGGGGATTTACGTGAAAAGGTTAAGG
>CAUSMY010000129.1:0-4453 GCA_963533015.1 uncultured Veillonella sp. | reverse complement strand
AACTAGGCAATCCTAAAAAGGAACCATTTTAACTTATATAGATGAGTTGAAATGGTTCCTTTTATTTTTTATTTAATTTTCGATTAACACGCTTTGATATGCATAGTTAGTTTCCTTATTATCCCCAAACATCTTTCTATTTCATGACGTATATCTTGGCTGCTTGTATAGCGGCCTTTTTTTTCTTCATTGGCATGGGCCGTATCGTTACGAACTTGTTTGAGCGTATTGTATGAAGTTAGCAAATCAATGGTATCGTTGGCGAGCGGTTCAGATAAGTATTGATTAAGCGATAGCCCTTTAATGTTAAATATATTGTTAGGAAAATCGTTTTCGTAATCGTAGGTATAAAGCTTATCATTATCGGCTGTAAAGTTGAAGATAATTTTGAATGTTTCATCATTACAGTTGTTCTTTAATCCATTAAATAATTCTTTTCGTATTAAAAAATATTTAGCACCTCTATGTATCGTAATACAATAGTTTTCGTCAACGTGTATTAGATTTTTTACAGTAGAGTTTTTCTTTGCTATCAAGTTGACACATACTTGACGGACTTCTTTCGGAAGGGCATTTAGATTTCCCATATTAGATCCATTTAGTGTAATATCACTTAGGAATTTGATGAACTGTTTAAATTGATATTGTGAAGAATTCATGCCTGGTAAGATGTGATATTGATTCATTATAGTATCTACTTGTTGGTAAAGGTTGGCTTCTAATGTAGGTAGCTGAATCATCTCTTTTGAAATTGGTTTTTCACTAGAATCTGCTAAATTACTAATACTGATAGATGTTGTTGCTAATGCGTCTAAATAGTTATGTAATGCTTGTTTAGTAGCCTGTACAGCTTGAGACATATAGGTGGTTTGTAGATCTGCTAAAAAAGATCCGATTTTATCGTTGATTTGGTTGAAGTGTAGCATTTCCGTGCTACGGTTGTCATTCTTTTTAGTCTTGAATGTATTGGCATCAAGATGAATAATCTTTTCTTTCAAAATCGTCCGAGGCACATATTCAACAAATAGTGCCAATGCTTGTTGCAAGTAATCATTTTGCAGGCACCACTCGATATATACAAGGTCATCCTCTGGATCGGATAATATGGTCTCGTAGCTTTCTTGGATTTTATTGCGCATGAGCTGAAAGATACCTAATTCAAACTGACTATTATCTTGAGGGCGATTGGCAATATTAGTAAATAATGTATCAATTCCTTCTACGGATGATTGGAATAATCCGCGACTAGATAGGCTGATTGCTTCTGAAAAATCACCCATTTTAGAGAGTAGTTGATTGGTTAGTTCATCTTCTGTGTTGGTTTGGTCAAAGTAATGATGCAATGTGTTAGCATCACCATAGTGCGTGAACTCGGAGAAACCGGCGATCATGTCGAATAGGAAATATATATCCTTGCTTTCATATACAGTAATCGTATTGCTTTCATTATCTAAGTTAGCATATGAAATAGACCCGATTTGAATGCCTTGGTAGGCCACGAGGCGAATGATGGCGAGCATGAGCATGATAGCTGTGCGAGGACCTCCCGTCAAATCTACATGCAATGTTACTGTATCTTCTTTAGGTTGGGCATGATAAAACTTCATCATTTGTTGGGACATGTCGAGGATACTTGCCTTGAGGTTGCTGATGTTTTCGATATCGCCGCATTTGATATATTCGACCGTGTTGGATGACCAGTCCAAATCGATGTTATATTCATTGATAAAATCAGTTATGCGTGATTCAAAGATTTGTTTTGTCGTAATATGTTGACTTGGATTGTCTACACATTTGATTTTTGTTGAAAGTTCCTTTGTTTCAAAAAAGAATAGTTTTTCTAATGTAAACTGGTTCCGTTTATCATGGAGTACGGTCTTTAATACGGATTCACTAGTTTGTATGATTTCGTTGTAAGGCTTTTTAATCGTTGTCGATACAAGTGTATTTCTGAGCCTATCTTCATCATATGGGAATTTAGATTTAAATGCTGTCAAAAACGTAAGGTATATATGGTGTTCCATTATGACTCTCCTAACAATGTAATGGCTTGTTTGTATATACTGTCGAGTTTTTCTTTGAGTGTTTGTGGTTCATGTACGCGGACTGCGGCACCGAGGGACAATAGGATACGTAGGATATCCGTTTCTTGGAACGGCAAGTATGCTACATTGAGTGTAAACTCGTTTGGATCTGTTTCACTCCCTACAATGTCATAGTTAGAGAAGGCATTAAAACAACGATCGATGGCATTATTAATATCGTATACAGAGAAGGTTACGGTTTGTTGGTTTGTCTCTTGGTATTCTCTGTACATGGCATCTATATCGATGTCAATCTGATTTATGCCAACTGTGACACTAGGTAGGGTGTGCAGTGGATAATACCCAAACGTATGATCATCAAGGTGATATCCAATGAGTGCATAGCCATTGGTAGCTCCGTTATATTCCATCTTGCAAGGAAGTACTGTCATGGTAGTTCCGGCAGTAGTCCAAGAGATACTCGTACCGTTCATCATGGCATCAGTACAACGTTGATGATTTTCGTAGGACTTCGGTGTTTCATCGATAGCGAGACTGCGGTTGTTCCACGTATGATTTGGTAATGTATTCGGTACATCATATAATGCTTGTGCCAATTGTTGACTCACAGTATGAGGTATCATCCAATTGATACGATTATCACTCAGTAAATCTTTTAAGAACATGCGCTCTGCTATAGTGGTAATAAGTGATGGTAAATTTGGAAACAGTGGTTCTAGTCCATGCGCCTCTGGTCGAACGATATAGCTTGGTAAGGCATGTTCGTATTGGTCGTTTTCTTCTACCGGTGCATAACTATCTAATAATGGACGGTGCTTCATGATAAATTGTAAATCATCTAATGTGTAGGCTACGCCATTAATGAGGTCTTGTTGAATTCGGTATTGTGTGGCACAGGTTACGGCCGTGATTTCATTTAGTAGTGGTGAGGTGGTCGCGTCTGATTCGACTGGTTCTGGTGAAAGCAGATTCCAAGATGGATGGGGCTTTTTAGTATAGCTGCTTGGTTCAGATACAGTTTCGTATTGGGTGTATCGTAAGTTGTCATTGAACCGCTTACGAATGCTTTCCGGTGTGGTCTGTATGATTTCAATATAAGGTAAAAAAGTACGCAACAAAGGGAGAAGGATCTGCCCATCTTGAACGTGTATATAAATATCAGTGTATTCTGTCGTAGATTTTTCACAATTAGTTAGCATGTGGCGGAACGTATCTACAAAACGGGTCCATGCTGTCATATATCCCTGTAACTTGTGGAACCGTAGATGAAGTGTTGTATTATAACGCGCTTTAGCTACTGGTGGTGGCGTATCATTGTTATAAGTGTTTTTTATGCTTACTGCACTTATAGTATCAATCCGGTAGGTAACGAGTGTATGATGATGTACGGCTATAAGGTAATCGCGGTTGCCTATATAATCTGATTCAATCCTCACAGGTCGAACCGTTACTTTGGGTCTACGTTTATTGCAGAAATTAAGCTCAACCATTTTATGGTGATGTAAGGCATCGGCAAGGGTATACAGAATCGTTTCATCGATGATGTGCAATGGATTAGTATAGGTAAATATATATTGTGATTCGTAGATAGGTGGTGCTGGTTGCTCCAGTTCATCTAATATGGATGTACCGGAGGTGAGCGATTGTAGTTTGGCTAGTAAGGTGTGTCCAGCAGTACCAAATAAAGAGATATTTTTATATACGAATACAGCACGATTTAGCTGTTCTAATTCTTGTAGTGTACATGATTCAAGACCGATTGAAACTAGGCTATATACATAGGTATTCTTTTGTATAATCTCCTCAATAATACCAATTGTAATAAGTTTTTTTATGATCCGTGTTAGGGTTTGCTTTTCGATAATATCTGGAATTTCTTTCTTTGAATCTTTATATTTTTCCTCTAAAAATGATTGGTATGCCGGTAATATATACGGATCATCGTTGATATGCTCGTATATCTCTGTTATGGTACAACTCGTATATTTACTAATAGTATTGATAATAGCCAAAATTAGGATAATTGTTTCTGGCTTCATTGCATAGAGTGCGTACAAATTGGCTAAATAATTGTGACCCCAGTAAAAATCTTGCTTGGTAATTGTATGGACGCGCGTACGTCCGATTTGAGTGTCCCGAATCTTGGATCCCATATTGAAATAGGCGAGGCGTTTTAAGTAATCGTCGTGAAGACTTTTTTTGATGCCTCGTTTTGGTGCCGTGTTTCTCGTATGTAGGCCCATGGCTAAGCTACGAAAAAAGAGACGCATATTTTTAACGTTTTTTAGATAATTCGTTACACTTGGCATAGGTCCTCCTTAGTTTAAAAATGAAACTTTCATGAATACTATAACAAAATTTAATGTATTTTTATAAATTGTGTTTTTATTTTCATTTAGTGCTATGTA
>CAUSMY010000128.1:0-4504 GCA_963533015.1 uncultured Veillonella sp. | reverse complement strand
GGCGCTAATGCGACGTGAGATGGTATTAGCCTTAGCATAATCAGCTAAATCATTAATATAATTGACAATAATTTCTGGTGAACTAGGAAAAAAGGATTCTTGTTTATGTCGACACCAATCCACAAAATCCATCCAGTCAGATTCGTAGGCATCTATAGTATTTTCTGCCTTAGATAATAGAATACTAGTCTTAGCCTTGTCACTCAGCTTAGAGTTGTTCATGATCTCTTTATAATTACGTAAATAGAAGTGTGTATTAGATTGACTCATAAAGGCCTCAAATGTGCTATATAGAGCTGTTAGTACCTATATAGCTATTTTAAACTAAAAAATTACTTCCGATAATATATCGTTATCGGAAGTAATTATATCATAAGCCAAAATAAATGGCAAATATGCTGTTTTATAAGCTTTTTAAGAACTCTTTCAATACATTCCAAGTAGTAACAAAACTTTCTAACTCCATACGTTCTGTAGGTGCATGTAAGTCATGAATATTAGGTCCAATGTTAATAGCATCTACAGGACCTTGTAAGTTATCTAACATATAGCCAACTTCAAGACCTGCATGGATTACATTAAATTGTAAATCTTTGGCACCTGTAACAGATTCATAGGCATTTTGATAGGCTTGTTGTAATGAACTATCAAATGTTGGTAACCATCCAGGATATGGGCTTTCAAGGGACGTCGTAGCACCATGAGTTTCTGCCAATTGAGCTAACCCTTTGTAGTGATTCTCTAAATTCTTCGTATCTGTACTGCGTACTTGCATTTTAAGGTATACAGCAGTATCCGTCATGCCTAAAACACCAATATTATTGGAAAACCATACTTCATTCAGATTGTCAGGCGCATGTTGTAACACACCTTGTTCAATACCTTGAATAAGCGAACATAATTTTTGTATAGTGTCACCGCTGAAAGCTCGTTCCAACGTGATCGCTTCTAAGTCTAATTCCACTAAATCTTCACGATCTACTTTAGGTACAACAGATAAAGATATTGTCATACTTTCACCAGCCGATGCATAGTGAGCATTCCACTTGTCTTGTTCTTCTTGTAAAAGAACTTGCACATACGGTACATCCTGTAAATGTAGATACAGATCGGCATAGGCACGCAATGGAATAGCATTAGGCGCACTGCCACCGCTTACTTCTGTGACACGAATGTTGTGTTCTCCAGTGATACGTTCTAATACCTTAGACAGAATGTAAATAGCATTACCACGGCCTAAATGGATATCACAACCAGAGTGACCACCTTGTAAACCTTCAATAGTAATTCTTCGTTTTGTCATCTCATTATTTACAGATACTGGAACAATTGGTAATGTCACAGTGGATCCATGACCGCCAGCACTGCCGATAGTCACCTCATTCATGCTTTCCCCATCCATATTGATGAGACGGTTGCCTTGTAAATGACTGTAATCTAATGTTTTAACACCTTTGAAAGTAGTTTCTTCTTCTACCGTGAATACTACCTCTAACGGAGGATGTGGAATATTTGTGGAAGCTAAGATAGCCATACCATAGGCTACTGCAAATCCATCATCTGCCCCTAATGTAGTCCCATTGGCATGTAAGATATCATCTTCTACATGCAAAGCAATAGGGCTGTTAATAAAGTCATGCTCTACAGACTCTAATTTCGTGCACACCATGTCCATATGACCTTGCAGTATTACCGGATCATGAGACTCATAGCCTGCTGTGCCTGCTTTTTTAATGATTAGATTGTACTGTTCATCTTGGAACACATCTAAACCTAAGTTTAGAGCCCAGTCTTTAATATAATTGGAAATAGCTTGTTCATGCCCAGACTTTCTAGGGATATTAGCAATTTCTTGAAAGTAATGCAGAATATTATCCACATTATATTGATTCATAATAGTTTGATTGATTGACACTCTGTTGCCTCCTAGATTAGTCGATATTTGGCCAACCTAATTCTTTACCGCCCAATAAATGAGCATGTAAATGGAATACAGTTTGACCTGCTTTGGCGCCAGTATTTAATGTTAAACGGTATCCATCAGCGGCTAGACCTAATTCTTTTGCTACCAATTTAGCAAATGGTAAGATACCTTCCACATAGGCTTCATTATTTTCGTTTAAATGAGCAATGTTAGATACATGGTTCTTAGGAATGATCAACACATGAACTGGTGCTACTGGAGCAATATCATGGAATGCCAAGAATTTGTCATTTTCTAATACAACCTTAGCTGGAATTTCTTTATTAATAATTTTACAAAATAAGCAATCTTCTTTCATGGGAATCACCTTTCCTATCTACTGTATGATACTTACATACTATGATACTAACTATATCAAAAATATTCTATATAGTCTATTATTTCTTTCTAAAAATATTAATGGTTTCACCATCAGATATTTTCCAATAATCTCAACTATTTGACGAAGAACCTCGTACTAAATTAGCTCTAAATCTCTACTAACACCACATCACTATGTACTTCTGTCACTTTACCGTTTACAATATCCCCTACGCTAAATGAATGGTTTTGTTTAGGTATTTTACTATGTACATACTCATTGGTTAATCCGTAATAGTAAAAGTCATCGCATTGTTCGATGAGAACTTTAACTGGTTGGTTAAGGAAACGATTCGCATAGGCCTTGAACCCTTCTTTACCTAGTTGATTTAACAGAGCCACACGAGTCTTTTTTACAGCTTCTGGTACTTGGTCTTCCATCTTAGCAGCTGGTGTACCTTCTCGAATGGAATAAGGAAAAGCATGGATATGGGTAAAGCCAACTTCCTTCACTGTACGCATAGTTTCCTCGAATAATTCGTCTGTTTCTCCAGGGAATCCGGCAATAATATCTGTCGTAATCGATAAGTTCGGAATACGACTACGTAAATACTTCACTAAGTCTTTGTATTGTTGCAAATTATAGTGACGGTTCATGGATTTCAATACTGGATCAGACCCTGCTTGTAATGGTAAATGTAAGTTAGGACATACACGAGGGTTCGTTGCCATTAACTCGATTAATTCTTCCGATACTTCTACAGATTCAATAGAACCAAAGCGAATGCGTTCTAAGCCATCAATGGTCAATAATTCACGCACAACACGGCCTAAGGTTGGTCGCTCAGGTAGTTCAATACCATAGTTACCGAGATGTATCCCTGTGAGTACTACTTCTTTATATCCATAGGCAACAAGACGTTTTGCTTCTTCCACAATGTCTTCAATTTTTCTAGACTTTAATTTTCCTCGTGTATAAGGAATGATACAGAAGGAGCAGAAATTATTACATCCTTCTTGTATCTTCATGAAAGCCCGACATTTTTCGATTTCATTGCCAAATAAAGGCATTTCTTCAAAGGTAGACTCTTCCATCACATTACGAACGATGGAAATCTGTTCTTCTGTAGATGGAATATTTTCTACTAATTCTACAATTTTATTTCGATTTGCCGTACCGATGACAAGGTTGACCCCATCGATAGCAGAAATCACTTCTGGCGCCAATTGAGCATAACATCCTGTTACCACGATGAACGCTTCTGGGTTACGTCGTTTTGCTTGTCGAATTAATTGGCGTGATTTTTTCTCACCCATGTTCGTTACAGAACAAGTATTAATCACATAAATAGAGGCTTCTTCATCGAAGCCAACAGGTGTATATCCTGCTTTTATAAATAAACCTTTCATGGCGTCCGTATCATATTGATTGACACGACACCCTAATGTAGTAAATGCTACTGTCTTCATGAGACTCCTAATCTAGTAATTCATATTGAATCATACTCACAGCACTTAAGGCTGCTGTTTCAGCGCGTAATATAGTGGAGCCTAGGCTAACCTTATGGCCTCCACAGGATTCCAATAGGTCCATTTCAGTAGGGCTATAACCACCTTCAGGACCAATGCAAATGGCTATGGTATGGTATGAATTAGTATGTAACTGTATTTGTAAAATATTTTTAATCGTCTTGTCATCTTCTCGTTCATAGGCACCTAACAAAAGCACGCCCTTATCGGATTGTAATGTTTCCAGTACCTCTGAAAGTGACTGTTCTACTGTCAATGTAGGTACATCAGGGCGACCACATTGTTGGCTTGCTTCTATGATAATTTTTTCCCATCTACTTTTCTTGGCGTTTATTTTTTTAGCATCATATTTAGCCACACAATGGACCGAAGATACACCGTAGATGTGATGAATATTTAATTCCGTAGCCTTTTGCAATAAAAACTCGAACTTATCGCCTTTCAAAAAGGATTGAATTAACACTACTTTCGTAGCTGATGTAGACACGTCAATGGTACGTAATCGTTTCGCCATATATATATCTGATTCCTCAGATATTAGCACAAATTCACCTGTATGCCCTTCATGATTGCTCACAATAAAAGGTTCCTCTTTAGAATGGCGCAATACATGAAAGAGATGATGTGCTGTATCTGCAGGTAACTGAATACTTTCATCCATAATGCCATCAATAAATATTTTTTTCATAT
>CAUSMY010000127.1:0-4524 GCA_963533015.1 uncultured Veillonella sp. | reverse complement strand
TAGTACAACGATTAGGGGAAATACACCTAGATAAAAAGATGCGCAAGTCTAATGACATTTGGGTAAAGTTAATTGGTGGTAAATATAGTAGCGACGGAGATGTCAAGGTAGGTAAATATAGCAATAACTATCACGGCATACAAGGTGGGTTTGATTGGCAAAGAAAGCATGGAGCATGGATTGCCTATCATGGACTTGATGTAGGTATGCTACAGGCCCGTGGCACATTAGATGAATTCAGCGGCTCTATTAAGCTTACACAAGCTGCAATAGGTGGGTATTCCGTTTGGGTGCATCCAAAAACAAATATGTATGTTGATGTTGTGGGACGTATCGCTAATTACCGTGGTGGGTTCGACATGAGAAATCGTTCTCATACAGATGTATCTTCTGATACTATGCACACTGTATCGTATCTCGGATCAGTTGAAGCAGGTAGACGCTTCTATTTCAAGAAAAATGACACACGCAAGTATTATATAGAACCAGAAGTACAATTGACGTATCAAAGCATTGGTGGTTATCCCATGCACATGAAACATGGATTGAATTCAGTTACAGATGATTTTAAAGGTTTAGTTCTGCGTATCGGTGCCAGAATTGGTATAGACAGTATCACGCCAGGACATATTAATCCATATATTAAGATTATGCATGAACGCGAATTATGGGGAGACACAACACATACCTTTAATGAAGTGGCTGTGGAAAAACCATCTAAACAAGATAGTTGGTTTACTTATGGATTTGGTGCAAGCTATATCAGTAAAGATGAAAATAAACAATTTTATTTTGAAGCACAAGGGTCAACGAAACATAAGGTAAAACAAAATTGGCAAATTAATGCAGGATTCAGATATCGATTCTAATCGTAATACCTCACTATTGGGTCTCCAGTAGTGAGGTATTTGCATTGTATGGTATAATAGAACAATAGCCGATGAACTAGGTTCATTCGATGAGTGAGGTACAAATGAAAGTTATCATTTCAACGTTGAATTCAAAATATATACATTCTTCTTTGGCGTTGCGCTATTTGCAGGCTTATGGAAGAACGAAGGACGAGGCATATGAGATAGTGGAATACACTATTAATATGCCTATTTTAGATATCTTAAACAATGTCACTACATTAGATGCAGATGTATTAGGCTTTGCTTGTTATATCTGGAATATCGATATGACATTGCATCTATGTTCTATGATCAAAGCGGTTCGTCCTAACACGAAAATTATATTAGGTGGTCCAGAGGTGAGTTATACTGCTAGGGAATTATTAGAAGAGCATCCTTATATAGATTACATTGTGCAAGGGGAAGCTGAAGAGGCTTTCACTTCCTTTGTGAAAGCTATCTGTAAGGGGAAATCGCCTGTTAATCCTGTCATACCTGGCATCTTAGGTAGAGAACAAGGCAATATTCAAGGATCTGAAGAGGCTGTAGAGGTGAAAGACCTAAGCACCATACCATTCCCGTACACAGAAGAAGATATGCTGACCTTAGGGAATAAAATTGTCTATTATGAATCTTCTCGTGGTTGTCCTTTTTGTTGCCAATATTGTTTATCAGGAAACCGCAACACCGTACGATTTTTTCCAAAAGAAAGGGTACTTCAAGAGTTGGCTTGGTTTGTAGAGCACAATGTGAAACAGGTGAAGTTTGTGGATCGTACTTTCAACTGTGCTCCTCATCATCATATTCCATTGATGGAGTGGATGCGTGACCATGGGGGTAGTACGAACTTTCACTTGGAAATGGAATCTATATTGATGACTGAAAAAGAAGTGGATATTTTAAGTTCTACTCGTCATGGTCAAATACAGATTGAGGTAGGCGTTCAAAGTACCCATGATAAGACCTTAGAGGCCATCCATCGGCGCAATGATTGGGGCCGTATTCAGTCCGTCATCCCTCCGATTATTAAGGCGGGGCGCACCCATGTGCATATGGATTTAATTGTAGGTTTGCCATATGAAAGTAAATCTATTTTCGAGAAGTCTTTTAATGATTTATTCAGTTTGCAACCTCATGCGTTGCAGATTGGGTTTTTAAAGTTATTAAAAGGTTCTGGCGTTCGTTCTATGGCAGAGTACGAGTACATTGCGAATCCGAAAGCACCTTATGAAGTATTACAAACGCACGTACTGCCCTATGATGATGTGCGTATGCTGAAACATTTTGAAGATGTGTTCGAACGGTTCTATAATAGTGAACGGTATCGCACAGTCTTTGGGTACATTAGTGAAAGCTTAATCCAAGAAGGATCGGCCTTTGCCTATTTTGAAGACATGACCAAGCTATGGTTAGAAAAAGGGAATCAAGACCGCAAATTAAACGATGCTGATCAAATTGCGTTCCTCTATGAGTTCTTTACCTTGAAAGGAGACCGAGTGGCCTGTGATTTACTGCGCTACGATGTGTTGACTTCTTTCAATGGTAAAATACGGGATGAACGATTTGGTTTATCTAAAGATAGAAAGCAAGAAATGCAAGATGCCGAGATATTCTGGCGTGAGGAAAGTTTAGTACAACAATACATCCCTAACTATTCCTTTGTAGAGTGGCGGAGAATCCGACAAGATTACCATACCATTGAGGTCTGTGGGGAATCATTGCCATATTTAGGGATTTCACGAAACTTTTACGGTGATGCAGAAGTTGTACCATCCCAAAATGAGGAATACAATTCTTTTACCACAAGTTCTGTACATAGCGCTAAGGAATACTATACACAAGAAAGAAGTGCAGTTACACAAAATAAGATACATGATGCTAAGGCTAACAATGTTACAGTAGATAATAGATATACGATTATTATTGACGTGAAAGGTGAGATAAAACCGTTTATTCGTCCGAAACAATGTGGATGTCTAAATCATCACGAACATATTGCTAGTTCAACGATCAGCGAGGAGGTGTGATATGAGTGATACGACAAAGTCAAAGCGGTATCGTATGATATCTGCTTTTTACAAAGAACGATATGGAGAAAAGGCTTATAAAATTCCAGTGGCATTACCGTTGACATGTCCTAATCGTGATGGGTCCGCAGGTGTAGGTGGATGTACCTTCTGTGGAGAAATTGGGGCAGGCTATGAAAATCGACCAGCCTCTATGACGGTGAAACAGCAAATTGATGAGACTGTGGTGCATATTGCGAAAAAATATAAGGCCTATAAATATATACCGTACTTTCAGAATTTTAGTAACACCTATTTACCACCAGAGAAGTTTCGCCAGTATGTAGAGGAAGCTTGCTTAGAACATGTGGTAGGCATTGCCATTGCCACACGTCCGGACTGTGTACATGATGCCTATTTATATATTTTAAAAGATATACAAAATAAATATGGCATTGATATCTATGTAGAGCTTGGCTTACAATCGGTGAACTATCATACACTACAAAAGGTAAACCGAGGACATACGATGGCGGAGTTTATCGATGCAGTATTGCGTATCAAGCGCTATGGGTTTGAAGTGTGTACTCATATGATACTGAACCTTCCTTGGGATACGATGGACGATGTTATTGAAGGAGCTAAGACTTTATCTGCATTACAGGTAGACCAAGTGAAGCTCCATGCATTATACTTAGTAAAGAATACGAAAATGGCACGTGATTATGAAGCCGGAGAGTTTACCTTAATCAGCGCTGAAGAGTACGCCCGTCGTGTGGTGGAATTTTTACGTTACCTAGACCCTAAGATTGTATTACAACGATTGGTGGGGCGTGCGCCAGAGGAAAATACCATCTTTACGAATTGGTCTATGGGCTGGTGGCGCGTGCAAGATTTGATTGATCAAATTATGGAAGACGAAGATATTTCTCAAGGTAGCGGCTATGATTATTTACATGGCGCTGCGGTTCAAAAATTTCTGTGAAAGGGAGCATATGGCTAATCAGAGATTTACCATACCTACTTATGACATGGTAGGACCTATCGTGGGACCACAAGGGTCACACCTAAAAATATTGGAAGAACTTGTAGAAGTTGATATATTACATCGAGATACTATTGTGGATATAACAGGTTCAGAGGAATCTGTACAAGTAGCAGTGGAAGTTCTAGATGTACTGTTATACTTGTTTAAAAATCATATTAAAATCACTGATCATCATGTACGAACCGCTACTACGATGATTTTGAAAGGCGAAAAAGAGGCCCTCTTTCAGTTATATGAAGATACTATCAATGTGACTGTGAAGGGGAATCCTATCATTCCTAAAACAGTGGGCCAAAAACAATATGTAGATAGTATCCGTCGCAATACGATCACCTTTGGCATTGGTCCTGCGGGAACAGGAAAAACCTATTTAGCTGTTGCACTGGCAGCATTTTACTTGAAAAATCGTGAAGTGGATCGTATTATTTTGACGAGACCTGCCGTAGAGGCAGGGGAAAAGCTAGGGTATTTGCCAGGTGATTTGCAAGAAAAAGTAGACCCTTATTTACGTCCTCTCTATGATGCTTTACATGATATGTTCGGTGTAGAACGAGTGCAGAAGATGCTCTTACAAGGG